>PUNI01000315.1 GCA_003551745.1 Paracoccaceae bacterium
GAAGAAGCCCGTAGGTGTGGAAAAACTTCTCCGGTGGCAGCCCTGAGACGGCGATATCAATATCCCGTGGAAGCTGATTCAGCCATGGATCAACGAGAGATCCAAACACATACACTGCCTCTGCTCCCTGAGCTCGCACTACTTCTATCGCTTTCTCGAGGTCACCGCGAAACTGTTCGGGAATTGTCTCAAGATCACGCATCTTCTCTGCCTCGTATGCGAAGTGTACTCCATCTGATGAACCCGGACAATCGCTCGTGATCGTGATACACGCTTGTGGTATGAATGGAATGATTTGCAGTGCGTAGGAAAAGGTGCTGCCCAGAAACAACATAATATTCCATATTAGCCGTTTTCCCCATAACTACCCTCAGGCGATCACTACACGGTTTCAAAGCTCGCCTGTACGGGAAGTTTAGCAGCCTGGAAACCGCATATCAACCTGATTTCGTGCTAATATGCGGAAACTTCCAACATCTCACCAAGCGATCGAACTGCGCCGAGTAGCTGAAACAGACGGCTGACGCACGTTTTGGCGTATGTGCGCGTCGGATGGAAGCAAGTGATGGGCGCATGAACACCTCCATTCAGATGTGCAACGTCGGTTATTGTCTACAATTTCCACCGACCGATTCTAAAGCTCGTCTGTACGGGAAGCTTAGCAGCCCGGCAACCGCATAACAACCTGATTTCGTGCTGATATGCGGAAACTTCCAAAGTCCCACCGAAGCGAAAAGTCTTCCTTTAAGCGAAGCAATATGTCGGTAATCGTGGGTAATGAGTAGTGACAGCCTATTGGAACAACAGTATGCCGAACGAGGGGTACTGAGCCGGATATTGAGCTTGCTCGGTTGCTCGTCTCGCGGATCCACGAGGACGATCGATGTCGAAGAAGGCGTGCACTGCCGACAACGCCGCGTGTGAGGGGTTCTTCGGCAGGCTAAAGACCGAGATGTTCTACAACCGCAGCTGGGACGGTGTCACGATGGAGCAGTTCATCGAGCTGGTAAATGACTACATACGGTGGTATAACGAGAACCGCATCAAGCTCTCACTTGGCGGATTGAGTCCTGTCGAGTACCGGGCGGCTCGCGGTTTGACGGCATGAAATCAGTCCAAGAAGACGTCCACACCGCCTAATGGGGACTTGCGTTACGCAGTCTCCTGACTCATCTCCCGGTATACTAGTTCCTCCAATCCCCCAGACTCCTTGGCATGCTCGATGGTCATGCTCACGATATTCCCGTGATCATCCACGTCGATGTACACGTTTTCACTGATCTCCTTGGTTTCGGCAACCGGGTTCTCCGTGAAATCAATTAACGCTGTATCAGTGTCGCGAAAGTAGCGTATCGTCACTTCTTATCCTCCTTGAAGGAACGGTCAAAGAATGCATTATGAACGGTCTCTCGGTCGGAAAGTAAGACCACACGAAGGTACTTGTTCTCGTCCGGAATAAAACACCACACACGGATTCGCCCGTCCGACTGCGTTTCCTCGCGAATCGGTGCATCGATTGCTTGCTGAATCAACCCGTCAGTAATCTGTCGTCGATCCGGCCGATGCCTGGTGTGGAGAAAATACTTTGTGAACTTCATAGAGCACTCTCACGCAGTCGGCCAATCGCGTTGCTCGATCCACCGTTTCGATTGTTCCTACATATTAGCATACATCGCTGCCGGTAGACCAAACAACAAGAGGGTGATCAGCGAGTCACCGGCTCGAGACAAAGCTCTCGAATCACTTGACCAGGATGGGGAGGATTGTGCATCAGCATAGCCGAATTCGAATTGCACGCCGATTCACCCACTCGCTTTCAGCATACCAGCGCCCAATCCGCGCGAGCTCATTCCGTTCAAGCGATGAAAAGATTGGGCGCATCCCCGCCCCGCGTCCACGATGCCGATCGTGCACGCGTCGCGGGGTCGGCCTCCGGCTCCCAATCTGCCGCGGCTACGCCGCGACAGGATTTCCGCCTCCGGCCTTGCGCTTTCCGTGATGTTAAAGGCACTCAGGCGTGAGATCCGGACGCGCCGGCGCACGTAAACGCCGCCTGGCGCCACAGGGTAAGGCTTCCTCGTCGTTTCGCCGCCCTTTCCGTTGCCCGCTCACCTCTTGCACCACCAACCTTAATATACTTACACGAGGTCTTGTGAATGACGTAGGCAGCAGCTGCCCGCGGGCTTTAGAATCGGCTGCAGCACGGCGAAACGCACCCAACATCGGGGATTGTATGAAGTAAATGGAACTCGATTGGCAGGCGTTGGCTTAGCTCTTCTGTGTGTCCGTCTTGCGTCCTTGCATCTTGCGCGTTGCTTGTGTAAGCGCCCGCGCTATTTTATCCCAGCATCCCGCAGTATTTTTCGCGTGCCGAACATGAATCCGGGCCGTTTTCCCGAAGTGGCATAGCATTTCTGCTTGTGCCCGAATTGGTATTTCAAAGAACAGAGCGCGGGAACCGAGGTCCCCGCATTTGGGTTATCGCGAAATCACCGCCTGGACGTGCTCGGTCTCGACGGTCGGAGAATCGCCGGCGTACGCCTTTCCCATACCCGCGGCCGCGATCGTTCCGATGGAACGAAGAACACCCACCGATGCCTGGTGAATCAGGTTGAGAGCCCCCTTGGTGAACATCGCCGAATTGCCGCCACACGCGGCGATACGCTGCTGCACGTAACTGAACGTTTCCTCCTTGGGTAATCCGTCGGTGGAAACGGAGATTGTGATCGAGTTGGCCAGGGATTCCAGGATGGAAAGCCCGAACTTCTGTAACAGCGATTCCTGTCCGCACAAGAGAATCGTCATGGCGTTCACCGAATCCACTTCAAAGTTGGCGATCAGTCGCAGTTCTTTGAGGATCTCGTTGGAAAGCAGGTGTGCCTCGTCCACGATCACCACAGTGTGGATACGGCTTGAGCGATACAGCGAATAGACGCGTTCCTGCACCGATCGGAACATTACCGCCCGGCGTCCCGCCGGAGGCA
>PUNI01000267.1 GCA_003551745.1 Paracoccaceae bacterium
ATCGTCGACAACGCGAACGGGGTCGTCGACCAGCCCCGACTGCCGCGGTTCAAGGGTTACACCAACTACGACAACTATGTCGGCGTCGACACCTGGACGAAGATCGGCCTCAACAACACCGACTACAACGATCAGGGCGCGTTCGACGCCGCGAACAACCGCTTCGTGGCACCCGCAGACGGCACCTACCTCTTCGGCGCGACGCTGATGTACAAGGTCAACGCCAGTACGTCGGCGCGGATGAGCGGGCGGCTTGTATTGAACGGCACGACCGAGATCCGCGGGTCGCGGGGCGAGATAAGCGGGACGCATGTCTCGGAGGCGACGGCGCTCTGGCTGCAGACGATGGTGTCGCTCACCGCCGGCGACACCGTCGAGTTGCAGGGCAACTTCCGCGCCGCGGATGGCTACTTCGCCGCTGATCAGACCTCGTTCTGGGGTGCGAAGATCGGCTGAGAGAGGTGCGCCATGGCAACCCAGAGACCGGAGGACGGCGCGAAGTGCGTCTTGGCGCATGCAGCGTTCGAGGGCGGCGAAACAGCACCCTTCGTCAACTGTGACCACCATTTCTTTCTGCCGCTATCCCTGGTGCCGGGCCCCGATCCCCTCGAACATCGCGCGCAGATCTACTGTCGAGCGTTCACCGATATCGGTGAAACTCGCGTCAAGCCAGTGCGTGGCGGTCTCGCGGCCCATGTCGCGCAGCATGCTCAGGAAGTCCCATTCCACGTTCATTTTCGAGGAGGCGCCGAGCGGCTTGAGCTCCGCCTGGTTCTCGACGACATGCACGCGCACCTGACGGTAATCGTCGGCCGAGAGCTTGCCCTGGCGGATCAGCCGGTCGACGAAGTCTATCGCGCGCAACTCCTTGAGCAGACTGCCGTTGAAGCTGATCTCGTTCATGCGGTTCTGGATGTCCATCGGGGTCTTGGGCGCGCCCTTGCGCTCGATCGGGTTGACCTGGATCACGACGATGTCGTCGGTGCCGGTCTCGCCATGGAACGGAAACAGCGACGGGTTGCCCATGTATCCGCCGTCCCAGTAGGGGATGCCGTCGATCTCGACCGCCTGGTAGAGATGCGGCAGACAGGCCGAGGCCATCACCATGTCGGCGGTGAGCCCCTCGCGCGGGAAGACTTTGACCTTGCCGGTTTCCACATTGGTGGCCGAGATGTAGAGCTTGAAGGCGGTGCATTTGCGCACGGTTTCGAAATCAATGCTCTTCTCGACCAGGTCGCGCAGCGGATTGCTGTTCATCGGATTGAGTTGATAGGGCGAGGCGATCCGCGACAGCGCGTCCATGGCGTGGTACATGGGGTTGTTCTGCAGACCCCAATTGCCCGTCAGCACGTCATAGGGTGTGCGTTTCAGGGGACTGTGCTTCGCGCCGTCGCTCATTGCGCGCCAGAAACGATCGAGCGCCGCGCGTGCGCCCTCGGGGCCCTCACGGGTGAAGCCGTCGGCCAGCGCCACCGCGTTCATCGCCCCCGCAGACGTGCCCGAGATCCCGGCGATGCGCAGGCGTCCATCCTCTAGGAGGCGGTCGAGAACACCCCAGGTGAAGGCGCCATGCGCGCCGCCGCCCTGAAGCGCGAGGTTCACAAGTTTCGTTTTCTGCGTCATGGAGTTGACCTTTTCCGGTTCCGGAGGCGCTGGCCGCCCGCTCGGGCGAGCTGGTCCTCGACGACGCGCCCGCGGGGCAGCGCCATGGCGGCGATGATGCGCTGGCCCCCGGCGACAAAACTGCGCACCGGCAGGTCCGCGACCAGCGCGTCGATATGCGCCACGTGGTGCAGCCGGGCGCGGCCGCGCCGGACGCCCATTCCGGTGATGTCGGTCATCCGCTGACCTGGAAACGCGGGAACTGGCTCTCGGTCCGGCGGGCTCTGGTGGGCGGCGCGGGACCTGGCCTCAGACCCGTGCCCGTCACGCGCGCTCCGTCATCTCGCCCCTACCGCGGTGCGCGTTTCGCTCATCGCATCCGCCTCGGGCTCTGCGAGGCTGTCGGGGATCGTGACGCGGAAGCACGCGCCTTCGGCGAGGCCGTGGACGAGACAGATGTCACCGCCATGGGCGCGGACCAGATCGGCCGCGATCGCAAGTCCGAGGCCGGAGCCGGAGCCGTCCGGACGGGTGGACCCCTGGGACGACAGGAACAGATGCTTCAGCGCATCCTCCGGCACGCCAAGGCCTGTGTCGCGCACGTCGATGGTGCAGCCGGACCCACTGCGCCGGGCATCGACACGGATCTCCTTGTATCGAAAGCCCGGCCCCTCCAGTGCCAGAATGGCGTTTCCGCACAGATTTAGGAGCGTGCGGAACAGATCGTCCGGATCGGCGTCGATCTCGACGGCGGTCGCGACGTTATTGATCCAGCTTATCTCCGCGCGGTCGAGACCGAGCGTGTTCGCGACCTCGTTCACCAGCGGCGCAAGGGCGAACCGCTGCCGGTGCGGGCGTCCCTTCACCGCCGTGTCATCATTCCGCGATGTCGTGCAGAGCGCGATGGACCGGTCCAGCGACGCGGTCAGCTTCGGTGCCAGCCGCCGCACTGTCGGGTCATCGACCTGCGCCAGCCGATCCGACAGAAGCTGCGCACATGTCAGGATATTGCGTAGGTCGTGGTTGATCTTGCGCGTGGAAAGGCCGGGTCCTGCCTGGTCCACTTGCCCGTCATCCAGGTTGCCGAAAATGCGCATCGTTGCGCCGTTCATCCGGTTGTCCGGTGCTTTGAGTTGGTCGATATTCATTCTCAATATCCCTTGCTCTCGGTGGCCGAGCCGGACACGGCATCCGCGCCGGCGGACACGTCTTCCCCAAGCCCGTCCACGGTGTTGCAGGCCTGGAGCGCGAAAGACGCGGACAAGGCCGTCGCAAAGCGCGTGAGCGAGCTGAGCCTGGGCGTCGCCATGTCGCTTTCTCCTTGTGCCGAGACGCGCGCGGCGACCTCCGCGGGCCCTGCCACCCGCACTACGCCGATTGC
>PUNI01000123.1 GCA_003551745.1 Paracoccaceae bacterium
TGACTCAGAACATAAAGACAATAGCTGAAATATTCAAGGCCAACGGCTATGAACTGTTTGAGATAGGTGGCCATGTTAGGGACTCTATTCTTGGTATAGAATCAAAGGATATAGACCTAACAACCAATGCCACACCTCAAGAAGTAAAGAGAATGGTTAAAGACATAGGAAGTGTCTATGAACTAGGACTGCCTTTTGGTACAATTGGTTTGGCAGTGAATAATCAAGTAATAGAGATTACCACTTACAGAAATGAGATATATCGTTATGACTCTCGCAAACCAGACGTAACCTACAGTAACTCTTTGATAGATGATTTATCTAGAAGAGACTTCACGATAGGAGCAATAGCTAGAGACCCTCTAACTGGTGGAATAATTGACCCGTTTGGTGGAGTGAAAGACATCGAAGACAAGATAATCAGGTGTGTTGGTAACTGCGATGAACGGTTTAGCGAAGACCCTCTAAGAATGTTGCGTGCGGTGAGGCTTGCTTGCCAACTAGGATTTAAACTTGATATAACAATCACGCAGCCAGAGAGATTAAAGATAGTATCTAAGGAGAGAATAAACAGAGAACTAACAGGAATACTATTGTCTCCTAAACCAACAACTGGTATCAGGCTTCTATGTAATTATGGACTCATGGAGTACATATTTCCAGAGTTTATGAACCTAAAAAACATAGAGCAGGGAAACCACCACATAAAAGATGCTTTCCATCACTCACTTCTTGTTCTTGACAGAGGAGCCAAGATAGACCACAAGGAATATAACTTGGTCTTTAGACTTGCTTGCCTTCTACATGACATCGGCAAACCAGAAACGAAGAGTGAGGATGAAAGTGGAGTTCATTTTTATAACCACCACTATGTTGGATATAAGAAAGCTAGGAAAGCTCTTAAAAGACTAAAGTTCGATAAAGAAACAATCGACAGAACTAGTCATTTGATTAAATTTCACATGACTCCAATAATGCTCCAGAAAGAGTTGGTAGCTGGAGAAATCAAGAAACGAGTAATCTTTCGTATGATTAGGAAGATTGGTGAGAATAACATCTACCTTTTGTTGGACTTGGTTAAGTGCGATATTAGGTCTTCTAAGAACCCAAGATACAAGTTTATGACTGTACTAACCAGCCTAGTAGATGAGTGCATGAAGGAAGAACCAGAAACTATGGCCTCACCACTTAATGGTGATGAGATTATGGCTTTGCTTAATCTAAAACCTTCTCGTGCGGTGGGCAAGATAAAAACCTACTTGACAAATTTGGTGATTGATGGTATACTAGATAAGGAAGACAAGGAAACCGCAAAAGAGAAGGTTAGAGAGTTCATAAAGACACAAACAATAGAGGAAATCATTGATGTTTCAACTAAGTAATGTCATGCGTCGGTTATTCAGGTTCCCCCTTTTTGGCTGTTTTGCCGTGGTGGAATATAAGAAGAAGCTATATACTATACATTATATATATCCTCCACGTTGTAAAAGACGAGTCACTTGGGCATTAAAAGGAAAAACAAGAAAAACAGAGTACCATCTATTGCCTATAAGTACAGATGATGGCAGTCCAGAGAAGTATATATATACCTATGAGGATGAAATCAAATTTGTTTGTAAAAGCTTGCTACTAAAAAAGAAGTGTCTATCATGTAAATATAGATTCTTTTGTTTTACTAGAAGAAAATAAATAGAGGAGAACGTTTTTTTAACGTGGAAACTAAACAACAGATAGCGGAATAAAAAAGTGGAAGATAGAAATAGACAACGTAGAGTATACAGATGGGAAGACAGAATAGAGAAGAATTGGAGATTATCTAAGAAACAGGTAAAGGAAATCTTCTCAGAACTAGGCATAGAGGCTGAAATAAAGGACACATACTTTAGGAACTGGAAGAACTGCTCAACAATGATTGCTGAGGATTATGATTCTGGTACTAAATATACACTATACATTCAAAAGAAACACAGAGATTTGAAAGCTGTTCTTCACGAGGCAGCACATGTATTACTTGACATGGAGAAAACAAGTCACTCCCATGACGAGGTATTTGTTCTTAAATTAATAGACTTGTTAGATGAGTATGAAGTAGACAGCAAAGAGAACTTGCTGGAATCGGCTAGAAAGTGTAGGATTATAACATGAGTAATGAAGCAGACGTAGTAATTGTAGTAAAGAGTGGAATGGTCATAGACATTTGGTCACCAAAAGGAACTGTCAAAACAGCAAAGGTAATTGACAAGGATGAAGAAGAAATAAATGAAGACGGTACTTATGTTTGGCCAGTAAGACACAATGTATGGAACACTATAGAATGATGGACATATATCAAGAAGAATCCTACGAAGATATAGTAGAGTGGAACAAACTTGTACGTAGGTGTGAAGATTGTAAAGATAAGTTTAAATGCTTTACAACTAACACATCAAACAGGCCACACCAACTTGTTGGTATTAACTTTCAAGTTGCCAAATGCTGCCTAAGATGCAAACATGGGAAGTTTAAGACTGGTAAAGACCCTGAGTATAAAACAAAACTAATTAGAGTGTCACAATATTTAAGAGTAGGTGCTTGTTTAAAGCATAAAGTTTCTGTCCACCAATTTTCCTGCTGCGACGATTTTGAAAAGAAACTACAAGACAGTTTATCTTGGGAAGTTCATAATCAAATACAGAAAGAACTAGCACACCTTACACATAACTATAAATTTCCTAGATACTGCATTATAGGCAAAAAACATATAGGTAAAGAACTAAAACAAAGATGGTATGGAACAATAGATAAATACTGGGAGAACGAATGAAGATAGTAGAACAATCACACCAAATTCTTGACGAGATAAATCAAGACCAGATACTCAAGAAGATTGAGTTGTGCGGTAGGACTGCATATAAGTCGGAGGAAAAAATTACCCCGAGCTCAGCTGAGAAATTTGTAAAATCAATAATCAGCAGAGGACACGAAAGCGTCATTGAACATGTAA
>PUNI01000501.1 GCA_003551745.1 Paracoccaceae bacterium
AAATCAGGGAGCTGTTTGATGTTTCTTATGAAGTATCCAAATATGTTTATGAATCCTATCAGAAGTGGACTGAACAGCTAACCGGCTCTATACCAAAGGAGCCTTATGATGTGGAGATTTATAATCTAATCTATCGCTCCAGTAATGGGCAGCAAAAAACCCTGCCTTGAACAGGACAGGGCTCGCTTCCCTTTCACTACCGGCAGGCAGTTATTAATAAAGAATGCGCAGGGTATTGACTTGTTGGGTGATTATTTTGTCTTTCGCTAAACTGCCGTAGTTACCCCTGTAAGTTATTAATTTATCAATGAAATCAATGAGGAGTGAGCTGGAGACATTTTCTCTGATGATGTTTAACATTTCTTTATATTTTTCGGCTGGCAGGGGCTTGACCAGCTTGTTAGATATTCGCTCCTCCTGGAAACTGGTAACGGCTATATAGGCCTGTCTTTCGGTAAAACGATTGATGAGGCGTTTATAGATGACTTCTCCGTCCCAGCAAACACCGTTTCCGTTTGTTAAAAACACATCCACAATACCTGTAGCATAATCTTTATCTATACTGATAGGGATCTTTCGTTCACCCACAAGCCTTTCTACCTGTTTGGCTATGGGCGGTTCATTATAGAAATTGTCCCTGGGGGAACGATGCATGGTCAATAGTTGATTCACTGCCAATTTGATTTCAAAATCTCTTATGTCATCTGGCAGGTAATCTTCTCCGCCTACTATAGAGATAAAGGCTCTGGCCAGTTTGGCACTTTCTTTATCTTTATTAAAGGCGTAAATAGCATAAGTAGTGGCGAAGTGATTTTTCGTGGCTCCGTCGATTTGTTCCCATAACGTGGGCATTAAGGCTTTAATATTCATCTTAATATGTGGGCTGATATCCTGCCGTAAATAAAGGCCAAAAACCCCTTTGGCAAAGACATTTGCATGTTTGGCCGACATTCCGCTGATAAAAGATAAGGCATGGTCAACTTGGTCTTGACTAAGAATTCCGTCTTTCATGCGTTTTAATAAAAGTTGTGCCTGCGATGAGTCTCCCGGTACATCCAGGGTAATGACTTCTTTAATGCATATTTCAAGCCAGGAAATAAGCTCAGTACCGCTGGTTTCCGACTGGTTACTGCTTTCCTGCTGCATGTAGCCCAGCATAAATCGAATATGATCCAGCTGGCGATAGCCTTTCTCTGTAATAAATTCTATTTCCCTTGCCCCTTCTAATAGCTGAATCTCATCAAGTTTGTCAATGTCCTCCAGCCTGGTAAACTCTTTTCGTCTTTCAGAAGGTACCGCCACATCAAAGAAATAATCGATATCGAACCGCTTAATTCTGATTTTTAGCTGTTTGATGGTTTCCACCCACAGGTGGTTTAGGGCTGAATCAAATAATCCCACGCTGGCAGCTGTCATAAATTTTGTGATAAAATGTGAATCCTCTAGCTGCCGTTGTGGCATGTATTCCAGGGCGTCCATAAAATTTTTAAAAACTTTCTTGCGCTCATTTACCGGAACTAAAATGTCCTCCACTGGAAGGCCAACAGCTTGATAGACGCTCATCATTTTCTGCTCGAAATCCATCATGGTTGGTGAAAACTCATTATTAGTCTGAATCACCAGCTTATTTCTCATTTCTAAATCATCCATAAACATCCCCCCTGATAGTTTACTCCATGGGAACCGGAAAAAACCTGCCGCCTTTCTACTTACTCCCAAAAGGAGTCTAAAGGATCTGATCCTGGTTACTAAAATCTGCACATTTCTATACAATGTGCCCTTCGCCACCGAACCAGGAAAAGATGACATGCCGCAGGGATATGATACGTTTTCATAAAAGGGAACAAATTCTTTATACTTATTGTAATCCTGGACACTTACTTCAAAGATAGATAAAACAACAGCTGGCACCATTATTTAAAGCCGAGAGCTTGGTTTAATGCCGCATCCACCATATGAAGCAAATCAATCACAAAGTTTGAATTTGCTTCATGAAATTAAAATTTGTGAAGGGAATGGGACAAAGATACATGGTTTAGTATCTCCGGCCAGCCCCTAGCACTTAACTTGCTTGGGGAATATTTATTTCTATACCTGTCTTCAATATTTCTTCCACTAGACCAACTGGTTTTTTATATTCTTCCATTGTAAATGGTTGTGGTTCTATATCTATATCATAATCCATTGCTCTCAATAATAATAAATGAATACCATCAACTCTACTCATATCTTTAAAGTGATCAGAAAAAACAGCAATATCTACATCACTATATTTGTGAACGGTTCCCTTTGCATAAGCTCCAAATATAACTACTTTAGTAACAGGTATATCTTTGCTTAGTTTTATAATATAATCTTCAACTACTTTTTGTACTGGCTCAGGGATTCTAACCATGCAAACACCTCCTGCGTAGTGTTTAATACTTTTTTAGCTCTATTTGCATCAATGCTTTTTGAAACCTTTTCTTTAAATGATGGATATCTGGCGGAAATATAATATGCCAATAACTCTGCAAAAAAACTTTTATATTTCTCCAGGTTGCTCTCAAACTGCTTAACTTCTAATAAATCTTCTAGCTTAACTTCTTTTTTTAGTTGCTTAAATATACTCCAAATATTATGGATCATTGGTGCTTCATTATCTGTATAAAGAGTATAAATACCTTTAGCTAATTTTTCTATAGCTTGCTGACTCATAAAAGCAACATACATGTATCTGCCACCACTATACATTACTTTAGCCGACTCTAAATCGTATTGAGCTGCTTCTAGCCAGTATTCATACTTCTCTCTACTATTCAAAACTTATCACACTCTTTCCATATATTATTAACAAGATTGTCCTGGGTTCCAACACTTTTTTTAATCATATATAGAAACTCTTCCCAGAGCTATTATAACATATTTTTAGCATATATGGTAATAAGCCTTTCACCGCCGCAACCAGGGGGACGGTTCTTCTGGTTTAAACTGAACCTTCC
>PUNI01000252.1 GCA_003551745.1 Paracoccaceae bacterium
CGCAGCGCCGCCAGGATCGGTCCCCAGGACAGCGGCTCACCCGCCTCGCGCCGGCGCGACACCTCGTAAAGGCCGACGGCCGCGAAGGGCGCCAGCAGCGGAAACCCGGCCGCGATGGGCAGGAACCAGGCGGGCTGTCCGCTGGCGATCAGCCCGAACCACAGCCCCAGCCCCCCGGCCACATAGAAGGCCGAGAAGAACAGGCCGAAGATCGGGACGGCCTTGAAATCCTTCAGCCCCGCGCGCAACGCGGCGCGCAGGTCATCTTCGGTCAGGTTCAGCGCCGCCACCGGCGGGGCGGGCGCTTGGGATGCGACGTTCTGGGACATGGGCGGCCCTCCTCTCTGGTCCGGAGGATGGTGGAGGTGCCCGCCGCATTCAAGCGTTTCGTCAGCCGAACCGCCCCGAGACGTAGTCCTCGGTCTGCTTCTTCTTCGGGTTTGTGAAGATGCGGTCGGTATCGCCGTATTCCACCAGCCGGCCCAGATACATGAAGCCGGTGTTGTCGGACACGCGGGCGGCCTGCTGCATGTTGTGGGTCACGATCACGATGGTGTAGTGGCCGCGCAGCTGGTGGATCAGCTCCTCGATCTTCAGCGTGGCAATGGGGTCGAGGGCCGAGCACGGCTCGTCCATCAGCAGCACCTCGGGGTCCGAGGCGATGCCGCGGGCGATGCAGAGCCGCTGCTGCTGGCCGCCGGACATGCCCAGCGCGCTTTCCTTCAGCCGGTCCTTGACCTCGTCCCACAGCGCGGCCGAGCGCAGCGCGCGCTCGCAGGTCTCGTCGAGGATGGATTTCTTGGTGATCCCGTCCACCCGCAGCGGGTAGACGACGTTGTCGTAGATCGACATGGCGAAGGGGTTGGGCTTCTGGAACACCATGCCCATCCGTTTCCTGAGCGCGATCACATCGACGCCGGGGCCGTAGATGTCGAAGCCGTCGACCATGATCTCCCCCGAGACGCGCAGCTCGTCGATCAGGTCGTTCATGCGGTTCAGACAGCGCAGCAGCGTGGACTTGCCGCAGCCGGACGGGCCGATCAAGGCGGTCACCTCGCCCTTCTGCACCTCCATGTCGATGCCGTAGAGCGCCTGGCTCTTGCCATACCACAGGTCGAAGTTCCGGATGTCGAGCGCCGCACCCTCCGGGCTCTTCCTGACGTGGTAGGAGGTGGGCTCGAACTGGCGTTCGGGGGTTGCGACGTTCATGTCGGACCTCTCAGAAATGGCCGCCGGCGTATTTCTTCTTCAGCCGGTTGCGGATGAAGATGGCGCTCGCGTTCATGGTGACGATCAGGATCAGGAGCAGCAGCGTGGTGACGAACACCATGGGCTTGCCGGCCTCGGAGTTGCGCGACTGAAAGCCCACGTCGAAGATGTGAAAGCCCAGATGCATGAAGCTGCGGTCGAGATGGATGAAGGGGAAGAAGCCGTCGACGGGCAGCGCCGGCGCGAGCTTCACGACCCCCACCAGCATCAGCGGGGCCACCTCCCCTGCCCCGCGCGCCATGGCGAGGATCATCCCGGTCATGATGCCGGGCAGCGCCTTGGGGAGCACCACATAGCGGATCGTCTGCCACTTGGAGGCGCCGCAGGCGAGCGAGCCTTCGCGCATCGAACGCGGGACGGCAGACAGGGCCTCCTCCGAGGCGACGATGACCACCGGCACCGTGAGCAGCGCCAGCGTCAGCGAGGCCCACAGGATGCCGCCCTTGCCGAAGGTCGGGTTCGGCAGCGCCTCGGGGAAGAACAGCTGGTCGATCGAGCCGCCCATGGTGTAGGCAAAGAAACCCAGGCCGAACACGCCGTAGACGATCGACGGCACGCCCGCGAGGTTGTTCACCGAGATGCGCACGATTGACGTCAGCCGACCCTGCTTGGCGTACTCCCGCAGGTAGAGCGCGGTGATCACGCCGAAGGGCGCCACGAACACCACCATCAGCATTGTCATGGCGACCGTGCCGAAGATGGCCGGCAGCACACCGCCCTGGGTGTTGGCCTCCCGCGGTTCGGTGGACAGGAACTCCCACCAGCGGGAGACGTAGATGCCCAGCTTGTCGAGGAACGACAGCGCATTGGCCGGATAGAAGCGCACGATCTGGCTGAGTTCGGTGTCCACCGTCCGCCCGTCGATTTCCTCCAGGGTCACGCGATAGCGCCGGTCGATCTCGCGGATCTCGTTCACACGCGCCTGCAGCTCGGCGAACTCCTCCTGATGGGCCGCGATGTTGGCCTGTGCCTCGGCGATCAGCCGCTGGGCGGTCTCGCTGTCGGCGCCGTGGCGGAGTTCGGCGCGACGGATGGCCAGCCGCTCCCGTTCGATCCGGTGGTTGAGCGCCCCAATCTCGCGCTGCTCGATCCGGCGGATCTCGTTGAACCGCGCGCGCGCGGCGGATTGCTCGCGCTGCATCAGCCGGTAGTCGAACTCCCGCGGCTCGCCGTCGATCACGAGGCCCGCAACCCGACCGACGAAGTCTCCCCATTGCTGGCGTTGGAAGAGGTGGAAATCCTCGGGATAGGTGACCTCGGCCACCTCGAAATCCGCGACCCAGCGGAAGTCGTCGCCATAGAGATCGTAGTTCGCGGTCTTGTAGAGCGTGCGGTCCGAGAAGCCGTCGTTGGCCTCGACAAAGGCGCGCTGCTCGTCGTCGAGCGTGGCCAGCACGTTGTCGCCGGGCCGGAAGCGGTTGTGGCGCGTCGGCTCGCCGGCCAGCAGCGTGCCGTCGCGCAGCTCGACCTGGGCGATGGGCTTGGGCCAGAAGGTGGAGAATCCGTTCCAGGCGACCATCGCCAGGAAGGCCGCGATCAGGATGATCCCCAGCGCCAGCGCCCCCCCGAAGGCCCAGAGCGCGGGTTCGCCCACCGCAGAGAGGTCGGCCGAGAGCACGCGCACCCGCCTGCCCTGCGGCCGGCTCTCCTCCACCGCCTCGCGGGCGGCGGTGGCGATCGGCGCGGACGCGCCGGAGGCCGGCGCCTTGGGGTCAATGATGTCGGTCATGCTCGAACCCCGCTCAGAGCTGGAAGGCGCGCTTGCGGAAGCGCTGGCGGACCAGCTCGGCAAGCGTGTTGATGAAGAAGGTCATCAGGAACAGCGTGAGCGCGGCCAGGAAGAGCACGCGGTAGTTGGTGCTGTCCTTCACCGCCTCGGGCAGCTCGATGGCGATGTTGGCCGACAGGGTGCGCAGGCCCGAGAAGATGTTCCACTCCATGATCGGCGTGTTGCCGGCGGCCATGACCACGATCATCGTCTCTCCCACCGCCCGGCCAAAGCCCATCATCATGGCCGAGAAGACGCCCGAGGCCGCGGTGGGCAGCACGACCCACATCGCGGTCTGCCAGGGCGTGGCGCCGGTGGCGAGGCTGCCCGCGCGCAGATGCGGCGGCACCGAGTTCAGCGCATCCTCGGTGAGCGTGTAGATGTTGGGAATGACCGCGAAGGCCATCACGAAGCCCACGACAAGCGCGTTGCGCTGCTGGTAGCTGTCGACGAAGCCGCCGCGCGGGTCGTAGCCGATCAGCGTCAGGAAGGACGCCACCGTATAGCTCAGTGCGAGTGCCGCGAAGAACAGCGCCAGCCAGCGCAGCGCGTCGAGCCGGCCGGCGACATGGCGCTCGAGCGTGCGCATCTTCGCGCTGAAGGCCGCGCCCATGCTCCGCCGGAAGCCCCAGGCCACCGCCATGTAGGAGAGCGGCAGCAGGATGATGAACATGAAGGGCGTGCCGGTGCCGATCCGGCCCGTGGTCCACGCCCTGAAACTGCCGTCGAAGAGGACGTCCTCGAAGAGCGGGCCGAGATTGTAGGCGATCCAGGCCGTCACCACGATCGACAGCCCCATCAGCAGGAACTTCGGCATGCCGTCATAGCGCAGCACGATGCGCGCCGGCAGCATCTGCCAGGCGAAGGCGCCGATCATCAGGCCGGTCGGCACCGCGATGAAGCCCAGGAGCACCGCCGCGATCCATTCCTCGACGAAGGGCGCCAGCACAAGCGCGGCGATGAAGCCGAGCACCACCGTCGGCAGCGCCTCCATCATCTCCATCACCGGCTTGACGGTGGCGCGCACGCCCCGGTGCACGAACTCCGAGGTGTAGACCGCCGCCATCAGCGCGATGGGCGCGGCGAAGATCATCGCATAGAAGGCCGCCTTCAGCGTGCCGAACACCAGCGGCACCAGCGAATACTTGGGCTCGGCGGTGTCCACCGCCGCGGTGGATTGCCAGACGAAGGTCGGCTCGTCGTAACCCTCGTACCAGATCCGGCCGAACAGCACGCCCAGCGTTACCTCGGGGTGGCGGTTGCGGTACTGCCAGGCCTCCATCTCGCCGCCCTGGCTGACCAGCATCACCCCGTTCGAGCGCGGAAAGATCATCGCCGAGGATTCGGTCGTCACATCGCCCGAGCGGGCGAACTCGAACAGCACCTGGTCCGAGGTGGAGTGGATCACCCAGACATTGCCTTCGGCATCCACGGCCACGAATTCCTTGTGCCGTTGCGCCTCGGAGAGGTCCACCACCGCCGCGGGCATCGAGGCGTGGGTGCGCGCGCGCACCAGTTCGCGGCCGTCGGTGGTCTCGTCGGTGCCGGTCTGCAGGCGGAAATAGACTCTGATCGAGCCGTCCTCGCTGCCCACCACCAGCGATTCCTCGCCCGAGAGGAAGGTCATGGCGGTCACCGCCACGCCCTCGTCGCCGACGCGGCGGCGCTCGGCCAGTTGCGGGTCGTCGAAATTGCGCAGGTCGTAGCGGTAGACGAACCCGTTGTCGGCCCCGACGACGGCGCGGTCGGCATTGCCCGACAGCAGGACGGCCGTCACCGAGACGCCATCCTCCAGCGGCAGGGGCGGCGCCTCCACCGTGGTGGTCGTGACGGTTTCCTCGCCGGTCATCATGTTCAGCTGCACCCGCGAGCGGCTCACCCGCACGGCGCCCTCGGAATCGACCGTGGCGAAGGCCAGCACCGGGCGCTCGCGCGTGCCCCCCACGCGATAGTCGATGGCAACGATGGGAAACTCGGAGATCTGTTCGCTGGGGCCAAGCTCGCTCACCGCCGACAGCGTCCGGAAATCGCCCGTCCCGACCTCGGTGAAGACGCGGCCGTCCAGCATCCGGTCCCGCTCGTCCAGCTCCGTCAGGCCTGGGGGCATGTTGCGGCGCGAAGTGCTCTGCGAGTCGAAGCCGATGGTCGCGAAACGCACGGTGCCGTCGTCGAACCCGAAGGCCACGCGGTCGCGTGCCAGAGTGCCGGAGACGGCGGTGACGGTGGCGCCTTCGAAATCGAACTCCTCCCGCGACACCTCGGTGCCAGTGGGGACGTGGAAGGTGATCACCCGCCCCTCGGTCCCCACGACCGAGCCGAGCGTCTGGAACTCGTCGCCGTTGATCCAGATGACGTCCTGATCGGTGGCGAGCTGGTGCCGCACGGAGCCCAGCTCTTCACCGCCGGCGAGCATCGGCATCACCACGCGGAACAGGAACACCATGATCCCCAGCACCGCGACGATCACCAGCAGGCCACCGACCGTAATCACCCATCTGGCGACGTTCTCGCCCAGCTTGACGCTGGTGCGGGTGTCCATGCTGCGCTGACGCAACCGGTTTTCGATCGCGGCAGCCGATTGCTGGTTCTTCAGCTCGGTGCCGTAGTCTTCGGAATGCGCGTCGGTGCGGGTGGTGTCGGCCATGGTGCCCCCTGTGGCCCGGTCGCCCGCAGATTGCGGGCGGACATCTCAAGGCCGGGGCGACAGACCGCCGCCCCGGCCGATCCAGTGCCCGAGCTCAGTTGCCCAGACCGCCGAGGCCGAAAGCCTCCAGGTCCATCTCGGCGATCGCGGCATTCACCGGGATGAAGCCGGCGCGGATCACGTCCGCCTGGCCCTCCTGGCTGTAGACGTAGCGCACGAATTCGCCGCGCAGCGGCTCGAGCGGCTCATTCGGGTCCACGTTCATGTAGATGTAGAGGAAACGCGCGATCGGATAGGCGCCCGAACCGGCATGCTCCGGGGTCGGCTCGAAGCACTCGCCGCCCGGCTCGGCCGAGATGCCGATGGCGCGCACGTCGGCGGTGGCATAGCCGATGCCCGAATAGCCGATGCCGTTCACGTCCGAGGCCACGCCCTGGATCACGGTCGACGACCCGGGCTGCTCGCGCACTTCGCCGCTGTAGTCGCCGCCGAACAGCGCGACTTCGCGGAAGTAGCCGTAGGTGCCCGAGGCCGAGTTGCGGCCATACATGGCGATCGGGCGGTCGGCCCACTCGCCTTCGAGGCCGGCGTCGCCCCAGGTGGCGATCTGGGCGTCGGCGCCGCCCGAACGGGTCGACGAGAAGATGGCATCCACCTGCTGCAGGCTCAGGCACTCGATCGGGTTGTCGCGATGCACGAAGACGCCGATGCCGTCGATGGCGCCGCGCATCGGGATGGGCTCGTAGCCGAAGCGGGCCTCGAACTCCTCGATCTCCGAGCCGCGCATCGGGCGCGACATCGGGCCGAACTGTGCGGTGCCTTCCACCAGCGCGGGGGGCGCGGTGCCCGAGCCCGCACCCTGGATCTGCACGGCCACGTTCGGATAGAAGCCCCGGAAGCCCTCCGACCACAGGGTCATCAGGTTGTTCAGCGTGTCAGAGCCGATCGAGACGAGGTTGCCCGACACGCCCGAGACGGGCTCGTAGTTCGGCAGATTGGGGTCGATCTCCTGCGCCAGCGCCGGCGCGGTCATCAGTGCGGTCGAGGCCGCAAGGATGGCAGCTGTGCGTTTCATGACTTCTCCTCGGGTGTATATGATGCGCTCCCTACTCGGGCGCAGTCCACGCTCTAGTCTCGCTCTGTGACGCCAATGCCAAAGATGCGTGTAGGTTTTGTGACAGTTTTTCCGGATCAAGGGCTGGAGACGGGCGACACGGGAAGGTTGACGCAGCGGCATGCGTCGTGGGTAAATCAATGCGGCGGCCGGCAGCCGCGCCGGGTGGCGGGGGCAGGTCATGGCAAGGAAAACCGGATCGGGCCGCGGCCGGGCGTCGCGCAAGACGCCTGCGCAGGCGTGGCAGTTGCCGCCCGCCGTGGTGCTGGCCATCGAGGCGGACGGGCTTCTCGACAGCCTGGCGCCGCTGCCCGAGACGACGGTGGTGGTGCGTGCCCTCTACGGCGAGGTCGGCCCGGGCCTGATTGCGCGCGCCCTGCCCGACTGCATCCTCGCGCCCCTGATCGGCTCGCAGTTCGATGCCATCGAGCTGGCCCAGCGGGTCTGCGGCCTGGGCTTCCGCGGGCGGATGGTGGTGGGCGCACCTGCCCTGCCGAACCGCGCGGCCGTCAAGCGCGAACTGGATGCCGCCTGCGACGGGCTGACTGTTGAGCTGATCGAGCTGCGCTGAGCTATCAGTCGACGGCGGCGGCGATGGCCGTCGCGAAATCGCGGCGCAGCAGCTCGATGTCCTCCACCCCAACGGAGACACGGAAGAACCCCTCGGTGATTCCAAGCGCGGCCCGCGCCTCGGGCGTCAGCCCGCGGTGCGAGGACGAGGCCGGATGCGACAGGGTGGTGCCGATGTCGCCCAGCGTGGGGGCGAAGGCGATCTGCGGCGCGGCCCGGGACAGCCGGTTGGCCGCCGCCCTGCCCCCGGCGATCTCGAAGCTGACCATATTGCCGCCGCGGTCGCCGAGAAGGCCGGCCGCGCGGTTGTGGTCGGGATGATCCGGGCGCAGCGGATAGAGCACCCGCGCCACCCCCGGCAGCCCGGCGATGTGATCGGCAAGCCGGGCTGCGTTCTCCTCGGCCCGGTCATAGCGCAGCGGAAAGGAATAGAGCCCGCGCTCGGCGAGCCAGCAGTCGAACGGGCTGGGCGTGAAGCCCATCGTCACCGCCAGCGTGCGGATCGCCGCGCGCAGATCGGGATCGCGCGCGGCGACATAGCCCAGCGTGGCGTCGGAATGGCCGGCCAGAAGCTTGGTGACCGAATGGATCACGATATCGGCGCCATGGGCGAAGGGCTGCCAGCCGCGCGGCGTGGTGAAGGTGTTGTCCACCGCCAGCAACACGCCGCGGTCGCGGCAGAGCCGGGCAATGCCCTCCATGTCGGCCACTCGCAGCGTCGGGTTGGAGACCACCTCCACCAGCACCAGCCGCGTCTCGGGCCGCAGCGCCGCCGCCATCGCCTCGGCGTCGGTGGGGTCGGCGAGGCTGGTGGCGATGCCCAGCCGCGGCAGGTCGTCGCGCAGCAGGCGCAGCGAGCGGCCATAGAGCTGGTCGCCCCCCACCACATGATCGCCCGCCCGGCAGGCCCCCAGCAGCACCGCCGTCACCGCGGCCATGCCCGAGCCGGTCATCAGCCCGCCCTCGGCCCCCTCCATCCGGTCGATCATCGCCGCCAGCACATCGGCATTGGGGTGGCCCTCGCGGGCATAGGTATAGCCCTCCGCCCGGCCCTCGTACTGCGCGTCCAGCGCGTCGGGGCTGTCGGATGCGTAAACCACCGAGGGCTGGATCGGCGTGCCCACGGGCCGGCTGGCGCTTTCCGGCCAGGGCGTGCGGCGCACGAGGTTCGGCGTGTCGGGCATCGCGCGGCGTCCGGTCAGAGGTGGCGCAGGCCGGCACGGTAGCGCGCGGCGTTCTCGCGGTAGTGGGCGGCCGAGTCCAGCAACTTGTCGCGCGCGGCCGAGTCGAGTTCGCGCACGATCTTGCCCGGCGCGCCCATCACGAGCGAGCCGTCGGGGATCTCCTTGCCCTCGGTGATCAGCGCACAGGCGCCGATCAGGCAGCCCCGGCCGATGCGGGCGCCGTTGAGGATCGTCGCGCCCATCCCGATCAGGCTGCCGTCGCCGATGGTGCAGCCGTGGAGCATGGCCTTGTGGCCGATGGTGCAGTCGGCGCCGATGGTCAGCGGATAGCCCATGTCGGTATGCAGCACGCAGGCCTCCTGGATGTTGGAGCCGCGGCCGAGCCGGATCTCCTCGTTGTCGCCGCGCAGCGTGGCCCCGAACCAGACGGAGGTGCCGGGTTCCAGCACCACCTTTCCGATCACATTGGCATCGGGCGCCACCCAGGCATCCTCGGCGAGGCTCGGGCAGAGCCCGTCAAGCTCCCAGATCATGCGGCTGCTCCTTCCTGCGGCTCTCGAACTCCGCGTTCAGCCCGCGCACGAACCCGGTCAGCCCGGGCTGGCGGTCGCGGCGCAGGCGCTCGGCGGTGACGATGGCGACCAGCTCGGCCAGCGTGGCGTCCACGTCGTGGTTGATCAGCACGTAGTCGTATTCCGCCCAGTGGCTGATCTCGGCGAGGCTCTTGGCCATGCGGCCGGCGATCACCTCGGCGCTGTCCTGCCCGCGGCCCTCCAGCCGGCGGGCGAGTTCGCCGATCGAGGGCGGCAGGATGAAGACCGAGACGGTGTCGCGCGCGAGGGTGGAGTTCCGGATCTGCTGGCCGCCCTGCCAGTCGATGTCGAAGAGCGTGTCGCGCCCGGCCTCCACCGCCGCCTCCACCGGCGCCTTCGGCGAGCCGTAGAGATTGCCGAAGACCTCGGCGTGTTCCAGCATCGCGCCCTCGGCGACCATCGCCTCGAACTCGGCGCGGCTGCGGAAGTGATACTCGCGGCCGTCCACCTCGCCGGACCGCGGCGGCCGTGTGGTGGCGGAGACCGAAAACGAGATCGCCGGATCCCAGGCCATCAGCCGGCGCGCCAGCGTCGACTTGCCCGCGCCGGACGGCGAGGACAGGATGATCAGAAGCCCGCGCCGCGCAGCCTCGCCCGTGTCTGCTGCCATCGGCGCGTCACTCCACGTTCTGGACCTGCTCGCGCATCTGATCGATCACCGTCTTCAGGTCAAGCCCGACGCCGGTCAGTTCGGCCGATTGCGCCTTGGAACACAAGGTGTTGGCCTCGCGGTTGAACTCCTGCATCAGGAAATCGAGCCGCCGGCCCACCGGCTCTTGCGCGGCGAGCAGCGCCCTTGCAGCGGCGACATGGGCGCGCAACCGGTCGATCTCTTCGGTGACGTCGGTCTTCACGGCCAGCAGCGCCAGTTCCTGCTCCAGCCGTCCCGGCTCGGCGACGGAGGCCTGCGCCAGCAGCGCCTGCACGGCCTCGGCCAGCGCCTGCGCCTGTTGCGGGCGGCGCGCCTCGGCCTGCACCGAGGCCGCCTCGACGAGGGCCGCGATGCGGTCGATCTGCGCCGCGATGATGGTGGCGAGCGCGGCACCCTCGGCGGCGCGGGCGGCACAGAAGGCATCGATCAGTTCCGGCAGGTCGGCCAGAAGCGTCGCGGCGATACCCGAGCTGTCCTCGTCGCCCGGCCCGCTCTCCAAGACGCCGCGCACGCCCAGCAGGTCGCAGGCCGTGCTGGGGGCGAGCGACAGGCCGGCCTCGGCCGCCGCCATCTCGGCCGCGCGGACCGCCTCCAGCGCCCCGCGCAGCGCCTCTTGGTTCAGCCGCAGCCCCTCGGCGCCCGCGTCGCGGACGAGCTTCAGCGACAGGGTCACCGAGCCGCGGCCCAGCCGCGCCGACAGCGCAGCGCGAATGCCCTGTTCGAGCCCGTCGATGCCTTCGGGCAGCCGCAACCGGATATCGAGGCCACGTCCGTTCACGCTGCGCAGGTCCCAGACCCAGCTGGCCTCGGCCGACGCACCGCGGCGGGTCGCAAATCCGGTCATGGAATTAACCATTGGCCTCGATTTCTCTCCAGTTTTGCGGAAAAAGGAATAGATTAACGCCCGGGTAAGCCCTGTGACCCGCGCGTGGCGCCGTTGGCTGGTAGCAGAGCCGCCAGGGGCGGACAAGCCGCGCGCGGGCTCGGGAGCGGCGCAGTGGGGGCGTGATGCAGGGGGGCAGGCAGGCGGGAGTCCTGGGTCGATGGAACGGAGTTGTCGACCTGATGGTCCGGCGTGGAGTGGCGATGCGGGCAGCGGATCTTAGCGGTGTGAGGGCCTATTGGGAGGCGCTGCGTGCCGGGGCGCTGGTGCCGGCCCGGGCGCAGGTCGACCCGCGCGGGATCGAGAGCGCGCTCGACATTGCCTTTCTCGCCGAGCGCATCGCGCCGGGTCAGGCACGGCTGCGCATCGCCGGCATGCGGCTCAACGACCTGATGTGCATGGAGGTGCGCGGCATGCCGCTGTCGGCCCTGATCCTGCCCGCGAGCCGTCAGCGCTTCGCCGACGCCCTCGAGCAGGTCTTCGCCGGGCCGGCGATCGTCGAGCTCGCGCTGCGCGCACCGGCGAAGCTCGGGCTGGCCGCGCTCGATGCGCGCATGCTGCTGCTGCCGCTGCGCGACGAGAGCGGTCAGATCACGCGGGCGCTGGGGGCTCTGGCCTTGCAGGGCCGGGTCGGCGCCACCACCCGGCGGCTCGATGTGCTGGGCGTGCAGGTCAATCCGTTGCGGCCGCCGCAGGCCGCCGAGGCACCCGATGTCCCCGCCCCTGCCCCGGTATCGAACCGCACGCCGGAACCGGGATTTGCCGAGCCGCCCGCGCCCTTTGCCGCCCCGCCGCGCAAGCGGCCACGGCTCCGGCTGATCCGCAACGACGAGGACTGACGCGGCCGGTCAGCCGGCGCGCGCCGCAAGCGCGGCGCGCCGGTCCGAGAGCTCTTCGGCCACCAGGAAGGCCAGCTCCAGCGATTGCGTGGCGTTGAGGCGCGGGTCGCAAGCGGTGTGATAGCGCGCCGACAGATCCTCGTCGGACACCGCCCGCACGCCGCCGGTGCATTCCGTCACGTCCTTGCCCGTCATCTCGAAATGCACGCCGCCCGGGATGCTGCCCTCGGCCTTGTGGACGGCGAAGAACTCGTGCACCTCGCGCAGAACCGCGTCGAAGGGCCGGGTCTTGTAGCCCGAGGGCGACTTGATCGTATTGCCGTGCATCGGATCGCAGACCCAGACGACATGGGCGCCTTCCTCGCGCACAGCGCTGATCAGGCGCGGCAGATGCTCGCCCAGCTTGCCGGCCCCGAACCGGGTGATCAGGGCCAGCCGGCCGGGTTCGTTCTCCGGGTTGAGGCGCGCCATCAGGAGCTTCAGATCCTCGGCGGTCAGCGAGGGGCCGCATTTCAGGCCGATCGGGTTCTGCACGCCGCGGCAGAACTCGACATGGGCGCCGTCGGGCTGGCGGGTGCGGTCGCCGATCCACAGCATGTGGCCCGAACCCGCCACCGGCAGCCCGGTGGTCGAGTCGATCCGGCACAGCGCCTCCTCGTATTCCAGAAGCAGCGCCTCGTGGCTGGTGTAGAAATCCACCTTGGCGAGTTCCGGCGCGGTGGCGCCGTTGATCCCCGCCGCCTCCATGAAGGCGAGCGCGTCCGAGATGCGGTCGGACAGGGCGCGGTAGCGGTCGGCCTTTTCGTGCTCCGCAAAGCCCAGCGTCCAGGCATGAACACGGTGCATGTCCGCGAAGCCCCCCGTGGAGAAGGCGCGCAGCAGGTTCAGCGACGCCGCGGCCTGGGTATAGGCCTGCAGCATCCGCGCCGGATCGGGCCGGCGGGCCGTCGCGTCGAAATCGAACCCGTTGATGATGTCACCGCGATAGGACGGCAGTTCCACCCCGCCCAGCGTCTCGGTGGGGGCCGAGCGTGGCTTGGCGAACTGCCCCGCCATGCGGCCGACCTTGATCACCGGGACCTTGGCGCCGAAGGTCAGCACAACGGCCATCTGCAGCAGCACCTTGAAGGTGTCGCGGATGATGTCGGCGTTGAACTCGGCGAAGCTTTCGGCGCAGTCGCCGCCCTGCAGCAGGAAGGCCTCGCCCCGGCTCGCCCCGGCCAGCGACCGCTTCAGGCGGCGCACCTCTCCGGCAAAGACCAGCGGCGGATACTTGGCCAGTTGCGCCTCGACCGCGGCCAGGGTTTCGGGCTCGGCATAGTCGGGCATCTGCACCCGCGGCCGTTGGCGCCATGTCGTCTTGTCCCAGCCGGTGGTCATCCCACGCCTCCGTCAGCGGTTTGGTGGCGGGTGTATAGGTGCAGGGGGGCAGCCATGCAAATGCCGAATCGTCGTCGCGCTGGCCGCGCCGGGGCTGCTGCGGCCTCAGGTCGTGCCCGGCTTCGCCGGGGCGGGCTGCGGCTCGGCGGCGGGCAGCGGGGCGCGCGTGCCGGGGCCGGCGCCCCCGTTCGGCGGCGGCGGCGCCGCGCCATCCGCCAACAGCGTGGCCGGCCTCGGCGGCGGCGTTTCCGGGCCACCGAGGCGCAGCGCCCGGTCGCCGCGGCTCTGGCCGAGCTTGGCCAGCATAAGCCGCCGCCCGTCTCCTGCTTCCAGCGAGACCGACGCGAGACTGGCCCCGGGCAGGAGCACCATCTCGCCGGGCTTCCAGCGCAGGACCGCCGACAACGGCACCCGCAGCCGCACCAGCACGGCCTCCAGCATGGCAGAGCTCGACAGCACGGTGGCCGAGACCCGCGCCTGCCACTCCGCCTCGGCGGCCACGGCGGACCCGCCCGCCCCTGCCCGCGCGCGCGCGGCAGCGCC
>PUNI01000281.1 GCA_003551745.1 Paracoccaceae bacterium
CCGCAGTCACCAGCGACGGCAGCAGGTTCTGCACCCAGCCGCGCAGGAAGCGGCGCACCTGCTTCACCACCAGCCCGCGCCAGGCGTACCAGTACAAGGCGGCGTTGTGCAGCGGGCTCATGGCGCGCCCTCCCCGCCGCGCTCGCGCAGCAGTTCGAGAAAGCGGGTCTCCAGCCGATTGCCCTTCTCGCGCAGCCCGGCGATACGTACCCCGGTGGCGGTCAGTTCGGCGAACACCGGGTTCAGCTCGGTGCCGCGCGGCACGTCCACCTCCAGGGTGTGCGCATCCACCGGGCGCAGGGTGCCGGCGGACAGCGCGAGCTCCCCGGGCCGCGCCAGCGGCTCGGCCAGCTCCACCACCAGGGTCTGGAAGCGCAGCCCGCGCAGCAGCTCACCGGTGCCGCCGCGGGCGATGATGCGCCCGCCATCGATGATGGCCAGCTCGCGGCACAGGCGCTCGGCCTCCTCCAGGTAATGCGTGGTCAGCAGGATGGTCACGCCATCCGCGTTCAGTTCCTGCAGCAGGGTCCAGAGGTCGTGGCGGGCCTCCAGATCGACGCCGGCGGTGGGTTCGTCCAGCACCAGCAGGCGCGGCTGGTGCACCAGCGCGCGCGCCAGCAGCAGGCGCCGCTTGAAGCCCCCGGACAGCCCCCAGGCGGTCTGCCGGCGGCGGTCGGCCAGCCCCAGGCGTTCGCACAGTTCGTCGGTGCGGCGGCGCGCCCGGCGCGGCGACAGTCCGTAGTAGGCGCCCTGGGTCTCGATGATCTCGCCCACCGGCTCGAAGCTGTTGAAATTGACCTCCTGCGGCACCAGACCGACCAGACGCCGCGCCGCCACCGGCTCGCGCGCGACATCGTGGCCGAAGATCCGCACCGTGCCGCGCTCCAGGCGCAGCAGCGAGGTCAGCAGCCCGATCAGGGTGGTCTTGCCGGCGCCATTGGGGCCCAGCAGGCCGAAGAACGCCCCCGGGTCGACGTGCAGGCTGACCCCGTCCAGACCGACCCGGCCACCGCGATAGCGCTTGGCGAGGTCGTCGATGGCGATGGCCGGGGCGCTCATCGCGTCACCTCCGGGGCATCCGCGCCGTCACCGGCCGTCCCCACCACCCGGCCCTGGCGATCCACCGCGACCACCTCCAGCGTGGTATCGGGCAGCTGATAACTGCGCGCCTGCTCCAGGGCCAGCGCCGCGATGCGGTCCCCCAGTGCCACGCCGGCCTCCTGACAGGCGGCGAGGGCCTCGATGCTGGTGTTGCACCCGCGGATCCGCCGTGCCAGCGCGGCATCCGCCCCGGCGGCCGCGGCGGTGGCGGCGATGAAATCCAGGTCGATCGAGCTGCTGCGGCTGTGGGTATCCGGGTGCCCGGCGGCGAACTTGCCCAGCTTGGCGAAGCCCGCCACCAGCGCGACGCGCGGCAGCGGCTGGCGCCGCAGGTACTTGAGCGCCGCGCCGAAGAAATCGCCCATCTCCACCAGCCCCATCTCGTCCAGCCCGTAGCGCTCGCGCGCGACGCGTTCGCTGGTGCCGCCGGTGCAGCAGGCGACCTGCGGCAGGCCGTTGGCCCGCGCCACGTCGATGGCCTGGTGGATGGAGGCGATGTAGGCGGAACAGGAGAAGGGCCGCACGATGCCGGTGGTGCCAAGGATGGAGATGCCGCCGAGGATGCCGAGACGCGGATTCATGGTGCGCCGGGCGATGCGTTCGCCGCCATCCACGCCGAGCGTGACCCGGAACCCGCCCGCATGGCCCAGCTCGCGGGCCAGGCGCTCGAGGTGGTCGGTGATCATCCGCCGCGGCACCGGGTTGATCGCCGGTTCCCCCGGCGCCAGCACCAGACCGCTGCGGGTCACCGTGCCCACCCCGGGTCCGGCGACGAAGGTCACCCCCGCGTCCGGCCGCGGCTCCACCCGCGCCCGGATCCGGGCGCCGTGGGTGGCATCGGGATCGTCGCCGGCGTCCTTGATGACCGCCGCCTCGGCACCGCCCGGAACCCGCTCCAGCGCCGCCAGCGCCAGGCTGACCACCCGGCCACGCGGCAGCACCACCTCCTCGCTCGTGGTCGCGCCGCCACCCAGCGCCAGCCGCGCCGCCCCCAGGGCCGCCGCGGTCGCGCTGGTGCCGGTGGTCAGGCCGGTGCGCAGCGGTGCGGTGCCGTCACGGCTCTCCGCGCGCATCGCTCCGGGTTGCGCGCCCGGCTCGGGTACGGGTTCAACCATGGATCCCGTCAACCGCGCCGAGGTCCATCGCGGGCGCCCCGGAACCATCGCCGGTCAGCCGGGCACGTTCGCCCACCACGTCGCCCACGATCAGCAGGCTGGGCGACTCCAGCGCGAGCGCCGCGGTGCGCCCGGGCAGGTCCCCCAGGGTGCCGGCGACCACGCGCTGCCCCGGCCGGGTCCCGTGCTCGATGATGGCGGCGGGCCGCGTGGCCGGGGCGCCGGCGGCGACCAGCCCGGCACAGATCTCCGCCAGCGGGTTCAGCCCCATGTAGATCACCACCGTCTGCCGCGGGGCGGCCAGCGCCTCCCAGTCCAGCTCGGTACTGCCATTGCGCCGGTGCGCGGTCACGAACTGGCAGCGATGGGCATGATCGCGGTGGGTCAGCGGGATGCCGGCGAACGCCGCGCAGCCACCAGCCGCGCTGATGCCGGGGATGACCCGCACCGGGATGCCGGCCGCCGCCAGCGCCGCCGCCTCCTCGCCACCACGGCCGAAGACATACGGGTCCCCGCCCTTCAGTCGCACCACGTAACGCCCCTCGCGGGCGCGCTCGATCATCAGCGCGTTCAGCTCCTCCTGGCGCAGGCTGTGGTTGGAGCGCGCCTTGCCCACATAGCAGCGTTCGGCGCCGG
This sequence comes from Paracoccaceae bacterium, assembly GCA_003551745.1. Lineage (GTDB taxonomy): Bacteria > Pseudomonadota > Alphaproteobacteria > Rhodobacterales > Rhodobacteraceae > Rhodobaculum. The sequence goes on from PUNI01000281.1 coordinate 2,853, forward strand.
GGTTGGCCATCGCGAGGATCGCCTCGGGGATCAGGCGGTCGTGCAGCAATACCTCGGCGTCGCGCAGCGCCGCGGCCGCGTCCAGCGTCAGCAGCCCGGGATCACCCGGCCCGGCGCCG
>PUNI01000320.1 GCA_003551745.1 Paracoccaceae bacterium
GCAAAGGCGTCCTCGATGCGCAGGTTGTCGTCCATGCGGCGCAGGACTTCCTTGGCCAACCACTCGGGCGAGATGCCGGGGATTTGCATGAGCAGCGGCACCAGACGTTCGGCGGCTTGCAGCTCGACCGCTTGGTTGGGCCTGCCTGTGGAGCCTGCCTCGATCTCCAGATACAGTTCGCGCGCGATGTCGCTGCCGGACAGCTCCGGCCACACCGCGCCGCGCCCGGCGATTTCGCGGACGGTCTCGGAGGACATCTCGGCCAAGAGCACCTGCCCGGCAGAGCGGGACAGCTCGCTCAGAAGTTCATCCAAGTCGTCCACCGCCGACGTGCTGGCCTGCTGGCGCGACTGCTCCGCGATGTTGCTCTCGGTCGCCGTAGACTTGGACGTGCCGCCCAGGTTGGCCTCTTGCGTGCCGACCGTCCGCATCACGTCCTGGTAGGACTGCCCCACGTCGTAGAGGTTCGGGTCCACCCCCGGCGGGGTGAAAGGCTGGAGTAGGTCTTTCACCGCTTGGTTTGGTTGGAGCGCCTGGAGTTCCAGAACCGGCATCCCATCCTCGGGCACCGACTGGAGAAGATCGCGGTCGGTTTCGGATAGCTGCCCTGCGCCGGTCACGATCTTGGGCCGCGCCGCGCGCCGGTGCTCGCGCAGACCTTGGCGCGAGCGGTTAATCTCCATCTGCTGATGCCGGATGAGGGTCACGTCCGACGGCGGATATGGGTTGTCCTCGCAGTCCAGCGGGTTGAGTGCGTAGGTGAACACCGGCCAGAAACGGTCGAGCGCCACTTCCGGCGCGTGCGGCTCGACCAGAAAGTCCGGGTAGCCCGCGCACACGACATAGACCATGCCGTCGCTCTTGGACCAGATTTCATAGACCGATGCGAAGGGCGCGGTGTCGTCCTCCTTGGTCGCGCCGCGCTCCGCGTTGGCGAAAGCGCGCGACATCTCGATCACGGACCCCGAGCGGTGCTTTCGGTCGCTGCTGTCGCTGTCGTAGTCGTCCCCCACGTCCACGCCATAGATTTCCTCGATCTGCGCGGTGGTCAGGCGGTATTCGCGCGCCACCCAATCGCAGCCGAGAAAGCCGACGACATTGGTGCATTTCGGGTCGGGGATGATTTCCGTCGAACGCGGAAAGTCGAAGATCAGCCCTTCCCGCAGGATCACTTCGGGTTGGCTCTGGAGTTCCGCGATCTGCGCTTCGAGTTCGCCCGCCTCCGCGCTGTCCTCGTCGTGATCGCCCTCGGCCAACTCCCGGCCAAGGCGCTCGATGCGCGCCATCCGGTCGCGCACGTCCTTGATGCGCGCCTCGATTTCGGGCGACATTCCGACTTGGCGCTGGAACCCGAGCTGCACATAGCCCACGCCGGTCGTGACCGCGCGGCGCACCATGTTCTTCATCTGCTGCTTGAAGGGCACGGGCTGTTCGAGCATCTGATGGGCGAAAACCCGCTCCATCGTCTCGCCCACCTTGGACAGCATCCGGCTCTTTTGCTGACCCTGCATCGCGTCTTGGATGATGAGCTGCGCAGTCATCGCCATCGACGGGTCCACTTGGCCCTGCTGGGCTGCTTGCAGGATTTGCTGGGCGGCTTGAAGGGTCTCGGCCTTCCCATCCCAATGCTCATACTGCATCCGGTCGGCCTGCCGCGCGACCACGCGCGGGTTGCGCGCGTAGAGGTCGCTGACCCGCTGCTGGACGTGGCGCATGGTGATGTTGGCCACATACTTGTCGCTGTCCGGGTCGCTCGGCCATTGGTCGCCGCGCGCGAAACGCTCGTCCTTGCGCATGTGGTCGAATTGCTTGGACCAGTGCTCCTTGGCTTGGTCCACGGCTGCCGTCCAGCGCGAGACCAGATGCTTTCTGGACGCGGGCGTCCGCTCGTTAACGTCTCCGGGTTCTTCCGGGGTTTCAGGCATCGGCTGTTCGAGCATCGCTTCTTCGAGCATTGGCCTCACCACCCCTTCGTTTGCGTCCGACGCGCCCGCTCGGCGTCCTCGGCAGCCTGTTGCTTCACCCACGCCAGCGTCCCGGTCGCCGGGCGGCGCAGGTGCGACGTGTCGCGTTTCGGCTTGGACGCGCTGGTCATCTGAGACAAGCCGCGCCCAAGATGCCCAAGGGCGTCCACGAGGTCGTCATGGGTGCCTGTCGGAAATTTCATCAGTTCGTCCTTGGCCGCAGCCCACCACGGCGCGAAGCTCGGGAAAAGCACCTTCCCACTCATGGCGCGACCGTGGATCGCCTGGGCGCGGACCATCTTGTCGCTGCCGGGGTGAACCTCGTGGATCGCGCAGTAAGTGCTTTCCTCCTGCATCCGCTTGCGCAGGAACGGCCCGAGCGACTTGCCGATGGCCCCGGCCTCGGCCCACCAGATCATCGGCTTGTGCGTGACGATCATGTTCAGCATCCCTTCGACCACCTGATCCGCCGTGGCCTGCCGCCAGAAGATGTCCGGCAGTATCCAGAGGTTGTCGTCCTCGTCCAAGCCGCCCGCGAGGATGCAGTTCTTGTCGCGCTGCTGCTGGGTCGAAACCGCGTGGTCCGACGCCATGTAGACGCGCAGGTTGGTCGGAAGCTCGTGGCGTTGGTAGGTGCGCAGGCACTCCTTGGTGAACATGACGCCCTCGGGCGGCGCGGGCGAACACTGGTAGAGCGCCGAGAAACCCACCGGATCGCGCTCGCGCAGGCCGTTGAGGTAGGTCTTGTTGAACCGCTGCGGCCAGAGCGGATCGCCAAACTCGCGCCCGAGCGGGTCGGCGTCCGGGTCCGCGCAGAGCGCGGGAAGGTCGATCCGGTGCCATTGCTTCGCTTCGGACACGCTGTAGTCCGGGTTGGCCGGATCGCTGAGGCGACCGATCAGGTCGTCCTCGTGCCAGCGCGTCATAATGCACATGACCTTAACCTTGTCGGTCATGCCGCGCGTCATAAAGGTCTTGTTGAACCATTGCCAAAGCGTCTGCCGGA
>PUNI01000594.1 GCA_003551745.1 Paracoccaceae bacterium
CGGGTAGAGCCTGCCGACGAGCGTCGCATAGGCGGAGAGTTGAGGCCAATATGGCCCAAAGCCTTCACCCGCACCGCCGGTCTTATGGTCGATCAAAAGGCATCCCTTCGGTCCAACTGCCAGCAGGTCGATCATGCCGGGAATTTCAGCACCCTCTTTAGTACGTCCGAGAAGAGGGATTTCACATAGCAGATCGGTATATCCATCGGCCGCTAGCCAGCCTTTCAGCGCAGCTGCTCGCTCCGCGACCAGTTCCAGAGTTGTATCGTCCAACGCGGTAGCCTTGGGCAGGGATTCAGTCAGATCAGGACGCGTCAGGCAAGTCCGCAAGGCAACGTGGATCGCTGTCCCACGGGCCGCGTCACTGACTGTGTGGGACCATGGTGTTCCCAATTTGATACCCTGGCTTTCTGGTGCAGGCAGGGCCGTCGTGGTTTGTGATGGCCGCAACCTCCAGGGCGTCAAGTCCGGAGCAGGCAAGGGGGTAGCTCTGCCGAGCCGTGGTGTATCCGTGATCTCAGCCTCCGAATACTCGGTGAAGCCCGCGTGTTCGGGCAACTGCCTAATATTGGCCGGGCAATCAATCCCGCCGATGCGCAGTTTATCACCACCGATCTGCAGCGCGCAGGCATCCTTGAAAACATGGAACAGGCACGAGGCTTCGGGAGCTTCCTCGTTACGCTCTTTAAGAAAGCCTGGCCATTCCAGCACCAGCCGGTCGCGCGCCCGGGTCAGGGCGACGTACAGCAGGTTCTTTGCATTGGCCTCAAAATCCACGCGACGATTCTCAATGAACCGCCGCTCGGCTTCGGGGGCAGCAAATCCCGGAGTGTGGATTAGCGCGGCCGAGGCCAGCACGGCTTCCATATCGTCGATCTTGTCCAAAGCGGTGAACTGGGCCGCAGTGCTCCCCGGCCAGTCTTCGATCCCGTGGTCGAATTCAGCGACCACGGTAATCGGCCATTCGCGACCCTTGCAGGCGTGCCAGGTGACGATCTCCACGGCTTCGGCGCTGTTGGCGGCAGGGTCGGGGCGGCGGTCGAAATCGCGCTCACCCGCTCGGGCATCAAGCCAGCCCAGAAAAACCTTAGCGCTTTCGCCATGGAAACCAGCAGCGGCCTTAAGGTCGCGATGGGCAGATTCAAAGTCGCTTGCCTCGGCTTCAAGTCGCAGAAGGTCTGCGCGCGCCTGTGCCGCGTCAGGTTGACGGCCAGCCCAGAGCCGCAATCCTGCGGCATCGATCACCAGATCCAGTGCGTGTGAGACCGGCAACCGCGCGAGCCGGTCAGACAAGGCCGCCAGTCGCGTGAGAACCGGATCATCCGCCAGCTCCCCTTCGATCTGTGCGGTCATCGCAACCTGCAGGCTCAACGGGTTGGGGCCGAGCGTACGCAGGATAAGCCCGGAACTGGTATCGGCCGGGTTCGCGGCATAGCTCAACGCGACGCGGGCGGCCTGAACAACCGGACTTGCCGCCCAGCCATCCTCGGCAATGCGGACAGGCACGCCGCGCGCCCGCAGTTCTTCGGCATAGCGGCCCGCAGTCGCGTGACGGCAGACCAGAAGCGCTATGTCAGATGGGCAGACGGCCCTCTCAGCCTTGGTATGCCGGTCGGTGATCGTTTCGCCCGCTTTCAAGATCCGAGCGATGCGCTCAGCAATATGCTCCTGTGGTTTCGAGAACTTCTTGACCCCGCGCCCTTTGACGATGTTCAGCACCTCCAGCGCCGGTTCGGTCACCGGGTTACGGGTCGGGGACAGCGGGTTGTAGCCTGTGCCAAACAGCCCTGTACCCATGGCATTGACGAAGTCCATCACCGCCGGTGTTGACCGCCAGTTGCGGTCAAGGGGTTGCGTCGCATCGGGGTTCGCCGAGGCAAGGGCTTGCGACAGCCGCGGGTCTGCCCCCTGAAACCCCATGATCGACTGTTTTACATCACCCACCAGCAGGGTGCGTGGCGCGCGGGCACCCAACTGCCACAGCAGCGCGAACTGTACCGGGTTGGTGTCCTGAAATTCGTCGATGATGACGCAGTCAATCTCATCCAGCACAGCTTGGCGCACTGCTGGATCGGTGCGCAGTAACCGTTCTGCACCTGCAATCATGTCGGCATAGTCAATCAGCCCAAGCGCCTTTTTGCGCGTCTCATAAGCCTCCATCACTTCCTGCGCACAGGCGATCAGGCAGCGAAAGTGCAGCTTCGCATCGGCCAATGGACCGGGAAGTGAAGGCAGCACCTCCGCAGCTTGCATGATCGCAAGCGCAAGGTCATCGTAGCCATCGGGTGTCTTCGTGTTGCGGTTCGAGGTGAAAAGCTTGCGCAGTGACTGCCAGAGGCTCCAGTCCCGGTCCAGCAGGGTCGGGTCGCGGTCAACGCGACGAAAGAGGGCAAGGTTCTTTTCCAGCGCCTCGCGGGGGCCATTTGCGGTGACGCCGGCCATACCGCCTTCGGGAAAGGCCGTAAGCGTGGTGGAAACCGCCTTCGCCAACACATCACGGGCGGTTGCGGGATCCGCGAGCGCTTCGCCATAGATCGTATCGAGCCGCGCTAACGCAGGAGCGATCAGGCCCGGATCACGGCCTTGGTCACCCAGCCCCCGCAACAGGTCGATCATCGATAGAACCCGGCCCCGCAGAGAATCTTCGACCGTTTCGCCCTTTTGCCAGTTGGCCTGATATCCGAACCGCTCAGGCTCTGCCTTGATCGGGTCAAGCGCCTTGGCATGTGCCAGCGCCTGCCGGATCAGCAGGTCCCGCTCGGCATCGCCAAGATGTCGCGGTTGCAGCGAGGCGCCTGCTGCCAGCGCATGCTCTGTCAGCAGCCGCAGTCCCAAACCATGGATGGTAGAGACATAGGCGCGCTCCACGGCCATGGCCTCGGCGACCAGCCCGTCCGCCAGAAGACCCGCCCGAATACGTTCGCGCAATTCGCCCGCAGCGACTTCGGTAAAGGTCACGGCAAGGATA
>PUNI01000530.1 GCA_003551745.1 Paracoccaceae bacterium
CAGGAGCCCCGCCGCCAGCATCTCGCGCGCGCCGCCCAGCCCCTCCTCGGCGGGCTGGAAGATCAGCACGGCGGTGCCGTCGAAGCTGCGCGTCGCGGCCAGGTATTTCGCGGCGCCCAGCAGCATCGTGGTGTGCCCGTCATGGCCGCAGGCGTGCATCTTGCCCGGCACGCGCGAGGCATAGGCGAGCTCGGCGGTCTCGTCGATGGGCAGCGCGTCCATGTCGGCGCGCAGCCCGACGCAGCGGTTGCCCTGCCCGCGGCCGCGGATCACCGCGACCACGCCGGTGCCGGCGATGCCGGTGTGCACCTCGTCCACACCCCAGGCCCGCAGCCTGTCGGCGACCACCCCGGCGGTGCGCACCTCCTCGAAGCCGATCTCCGGATGGGCGTGCAGATCGCGGTAGATCGCGGTCAGCTCCGGGGCGGTGGCGGCGATCTGCGGCGGGACGGGCATGGCAGGCTCCTCATCGGGGCAGGGCGGGCGCGCCGCTGCGGCGGGTGGCGGTCACACGCCCGAGGCGAACTGCCCGTAATCGCCGCCGGCGAAGACCAGCGGCGCGCCCTCGCGCAGGCAGGCACGCAGCACCCGGCCCACGACGATGACGTGATCGCCGCCGTCATGTTCGGCATGCAGCGCGCAGTCGAAGCGCGCCAGCGGATCGGGCAGCACCGGCACGCCCTCGGGCGAGCGCCCGGCGGCCTCCTCGAAATGCCCGGCACCGGAGGCGAAGTGGCGCGCCAGGTTCATCTGTTCGGCCCCCAGGACATGGATGGTGAAATGCGGCGCGTCGGCGAAATGCACGAAGCGGCGCGAGGCCCGCGCCGGGCACCACAGCACCAGCGGCGGGTCGAGCGAGACCGACGTGAAGCTGTTCGCCGTGATGCCCATGGGTCCGGCCGAGGTCGGCACCGTCACCACCGTCACCCCGGTGACGAAGCGCCCCAGCGCGCTGCGCATCAGGCGCGCCGTCTCCGGACCCGGCGTGAACCGCACCATGTCGCCTGGCTCCGGCACCGTCATCAGCCCCATGTCCTGCCTCCGCCGTTGCTCTGGCGGGCGAGATAAGCGGCGGGCCGGGGCCGGCAAGCCGGCTCAGCCCTCCATGGCCTCCAACTCGTCGATGAAGCCGGCGATCATGGCAAGGCCCTTGTCCCAGAAGGCCGGGTCGGAGGCGTCGAGGCCGAAGGGCGCCAGAAGCTCCTTGTGGTGCTTCGAGCCGCCGGCGCGCAGCATGTCGAAGTAGAGCCCCCGGAACTCGGGGCCGCTCTCCTCGTAGACGGCATAGAGCGCGTTCACCAGCCCGTCGCCGAAGGCATAGGCATAGACGTAGAAGGGCGAATGCACGAAATGCGGGATGTAGGACCAGAAGCTCTCGTAGCCCTCCATGAAGGTGAAGGCCGGGCCGAGGCTTTCGGCCTGCACGCTCATCCACAGCGCATTGATGTCGTCGGGCGTAAGTTCCCCCTCGCGGCGGGCGGCGTGCAGCTTGCACTCGAAGTCGTAGAAGGCGATCTGCCGGACGACGGTGTTGATCATGTCCTCGACCTTGCCCGCCAGCAGGGTCTTGCGCTCGGCGTCGGTTCTCGCGTTGGCGAGCAGCCGGCGGAAGGTCAGCATCTCGCCGAAGACACTGGCGGTCTCGGCGAGTGTCAGCGGCGTGGCCGACAGAAGCTCGCCCTGGCTTGCGGCCAGAAGCTGGTGGACGCCGTGGCCGAGCTCATGGGCGAGCGTCATCACGTCGCGCGGTTTGCCGAGGTAGTTCAGCATGATGTAGGGATGCACCTCGGTCACCGTCGGGTGCGCGAAGGCCCCCGGCGCCTTGCCCGGCTTCACGCCGGCGTCGATCCAGCCCTTGCCGAAGAAGGGCTCGGCCAGTTCGGCCATCTTCGGGTCGAACTCGGCATAGGCCGACAGCACGGTCTCCTTCGCCTCCTCCCAGCCCACGATGCGCGGCGGCTCCGTGGGCAGGGGCGCGTTGCGGTCCCAGATCTCCAGGCAGTCGAGCCCCAGCCATTTCGCCTTCAGCGCGTAATAGCGGTGGGACAGCCGCGGATAGGCGGCGACCACCGCGTCGCGCAGCGCCTCCACCACCTCCGGCTCGACATGGTTGGCCAGATGCCGCGCCGTCTGCGGCGTGGGCATCTTCCGCCAGCGGTCCTCGATCTCCTTCTCCTTGGCCAGCGTGTTGTGGACCCGGGCGAAGAGCCGCAGGTTCTGCTGGAAGGTCGCCGCCAGCGCCCGCGCGCCGGCTTCGCGCTTCGGCCGCTCGGGCTCGGTCAGCAGGTTCAGCGTGGCCTCGAGCCCGAGCGTCTCGCCTTCCACCTCGAATTCCAGCGCCGCCATGGTCTCGTCGAAGAGCCGGTTCCAGGCCGCCGCGCCGACGGTGGACTGGTCGTGCAGGAAGCGCTCGAGCTCGTCGGAGAGCTGATAGGGCCGCATCGCCCGCATCCGCTCGAACACCGGCCGATAGCGGGCGAGCGCGTCGTTCAGCGAGAACAGCCCCTCCAGATGGCTGTCGTCCAGCCGGTTGATCTCAAGGCGGAAGAACACCAGCGGGGTGGTGACGGCGGTGATCCGGTCCTGGCTGTCGGCCATCGCCTTGGCGCGCGCCGGATCGATGGTGTTCTGGTAATAGCGCAGGCCCACATAGGACATCACCCGTCCGGCCACGGTGTCGATCTTCTCGTAACGCTGCACGCAGTCGAGAAAGCCCGCCGCGTCGAGATCGCCCAGCCGGCCCTCGTAATCCGCCGCGAAGGCCGCGCATTCGGCCTCCAGCCAGTCCATGTCGCGCGCCAGTTCCGGCGCATCGGGCGCGGGGTAGAGATCGCGCAGATCCCACTCCGGCAGATTGCCGAGGGCATCCGACCCCTGCCTTGTGTCGAAGACGGGGCGCGGCAGGGGCAGGGACATGGGCAGGCTCCTCGGCTGGGGTCAGACGCGAGGGATAGGGGAAGGG
>PUNI01000593.1 GCA_003551745.1 Paracoccaceae bacterium
GCGGCGCGCAGCACATCGACCGCCTTGTCCGAGAGCGCCTGTGCCGCGGAGGCGTCAAACGGAACATGCTCGTGGTAGAGTTCGCAGGTGTCCTTGTTGAGCGCCGTGAACAGCGCGGACCCGAGGCCCATATAGGCCATGTAGATCTGCAGCTGGCCGTAATAGACCGGCTTCGAGAGGCGGACACCCTTTTTGGCGGTGTCGTTCCAGCTCGTGGATTTCAGCGCCTTGTGCTCCCAGAGCACCGGCCAGGCGAGCCCGACCGCTGGTCCGTCGACGATCACCCCGTCGACATGCCCCCGGATCCGGCCACCCGCCGTCTCGAAACCGAACTGGCCGCCGTCGCGCCGCTCGGTGCGCAGGTCGTAGCCGGCCCGGCGCAGCCAACGGATCGCCAGATCCTCGAAGACATGGCCGGCCTCGAAGATGCGCAACACGCGACCCTCGAAATCCTTGCCCGGGTCAACCGGCGTCTTCGTGAACTCGTAGACGAGGCGGCGCGCGCAGGGCTCGCCGATCCGGCTCGCGCCGAGATAGTCGCGCGGGCGCTGATCGGCGCGCTCGGCCACCAGCGCAGCATCGATTGCCGCGTTGACGCGCGCGCCGAGGGGTTCGCCCTCGCTCGGATCGCGCCCGTAGACGAAGCCAGAGCGGTGATTGAGATCGACCAGCATCAGCCTCTCCTCAAAATGGAATATCGCCGGCATCGGATTGGCGCTGCATCGAGGCTCGAAAGCCGTCGACGCAGGCCTCGATCACCCGGTCGATGTCCTCGGCCGGCCGGTGAAAGAAGGGCTCCATCAGCCCCAACTCCGTGAGCGCCGCGGCCAGCGCCCGGCGCGCCTCGAAGATGGCGCGGGTTTCCATGTCGGTCTTGTCGATCATGCCGTGGTTCCTTCTGGCGTTGGCCGAGCCCGCCGCGAGGCAGGCCATGGAGCAGAAACGGTGGTGGGGATGGCGCTCCCAGCGCAGCGCGTGGCAGTAGCCGAAGCCGCGGGACTCCCGGCCGCAGAGCGCGCAGGGCACGCGTCGGGCGAGCTCGGCGCGGGTCAGCCCATGAGCAGCAGCTCCAGCGCGGCCCGCTCTCGCGGATCCGGCGGTTGCGCGACGGCGGCGCGGCGCTCGGCGGCCAGCACGATGAACCGGCTGATCGCGTTCACCGCCATGCATTCGAGATCGCGCCGGGTCAGGCTGGCGATGGGGCGGTCGAGCCGCCCCCGCGCCTCCAGCCATTGCCCCATCGCCATGGCCGCCTCCGTGGTGACATGCGCCTGCCATTCCTCCGGGCTCACGGGTTGAGCCAGGCCGGGCCGCCCGCGGGCTTCGGCGCGGCGGGCTCGGCGGCAGGTTGGGCCGCGGGCTGGCTGGCCGGTGTCGACCAGGCGGGTGCTGCCGGCGCCGCGGCAGGCTGCGACTGCCCCCATGCCGGTGCGGCGGGCTGTGCGGGCGCCTGAGCACGCTGCGCGGGCTGCGCAGGCACGGCTTCGCCCGCCATCACCTTCTGCCATTCGGGCGCGGTGGGCAGCACAACATGGTCGAGCTTATTGGCGTCCTTGTAGGCAGGGTTGCGGCTCTTCTCGATCTGGATCTTGGCCACGAAGGTGATCCCGTCGAGATCGGCGAGCCCGCGCAGCATGCGTTTGGCCTTGGCCGCCTCGCTCATGTCGTCGGGGTTCAGCCCCAGCGCGCTGTCGATCATCGCGCGAAACTGGCCCTTGGAGATTTTCCAGCCGATCGACTGGCCCTGCTCATCGAGCTTGCCGCCCTGAACGGTGAAGTTCTGCCAGAACTTGCGCCGGGCATGCGGCCCCTCGGCCACCGTGAACTCGGCATCCACCATGAGCACGTCGCTGCCGGGCTGGTTCGAGGGCTTCAACAGCCCGCGATCCACCTCGCTCATCCCGTCCGTGCCGCCCTTGCGGATGGACATGGTCACCTTGGCGAAGGTGCCGTCGGGGATCAGGTCGCCGGATTGCTGCGGCGCCACGTCGTTCATGTCGAAGGTCATGCGCTTATCCTTTCGCGGTCTGGTTGATCTTGGTGAGGAGCGCGCCGAGATCGGGCGGCTCGGTGAGGTCCAGCCGGCCGCTGCGGTCCTTGGCCGGCAGCCCCCAGGGATTGCCGGACTGGCAGACAAGGCGGCGGGTGGTTCCTTTCTCGGGGTCGTGTCGCCAGGTGCTCGCCGCGTCCGCGCCCGACTCTTGCGTGAACAGATCGAGGGTCAGGACCTGGTCGACGATGCCGGGCAATTCGCGGGCGGCCTTGCCGCCTTCCATCTGCGGCTGGAACGTCACCCGGTTCATGTCGTCGACGACCTTCTCGAGGATGCCGACGAAGATCACCGTCCGCCCGGGCGCGTGCTGAAGATGCTTCAAGAGCCCGATCACCTCGCGCGCCAGCAGGCCGTAAGCGCCGCGCGTGTCGGGCTTGCCGGTGCGTTCCGACAGCGCCTCGGGCCGGGTCTTGGCCCATGCCATCGCCTGGCGCGTCAGGTCGGTGATGCTGTCGAGAAAGACGATGCGCTTGCTGTCCAGTCGTGCGGCCAGTTCCGGATGGAGCCCGCGCAGATGCGCGTGATGTGCCTCGGAGAAATGCTCGTCGGGTTGCGCCGCCGGGTTCGCGCCCCCGATGAGGCAGGCGATGTCGACCGCATCCGCGAAGCGCCGGATGGGCAAACTGTCGCCTTTCCAGCCCTGCACCGATTTGAGACCCGCCTCGAGATCGAGACAGATGGTCTGGTCCTCGGGCATGGTCGTGACGAGGGTGGTCTTGCCCGATCCGCTCGGCCCGAACAGCGCCATCGTCGTCTTGCCCTGCGCCTCCTGCAGGCGCTCATCGGCGGAAAGAATGCGCAGGGTCATGCCGGCACCTCCGGGCGGGCGGCGGACTGACCGGCCTGCGCGAGGATGGCGTCGAGGCAATCGCCGAAGCACCACTCGGGATGCGCGGCCCAGA
>PUNI01000169.1 GCA_003551745.1 Paracoccaceae bacterium
CGCCCTTCGTCGAAATGCTGTCGATGCACGGATGCGCCGAGGAAAGCGAGACGGCGCGGCCCTACCTGCACTCCATGGGGCCATGCGACGGTGACGGCACGGTGCGGCACGGCCTCGGGTCGGGGCATGTCTTCGGAATGGTCGGCAACACCGACCACCATAGCGCCTTTCCCGGATCGTACGGGCATGGCAGGACGGCCGCCTATGCGCATGGCGCCGGCCGCGAGGCGATCTGGGCTGCGCTGATCGGGCGGCACACGACCGCGCTGACGGGCGACTCCATGCACCTTCTATGCGCCATCGACGGAGCCATCCAGGGCAGCATCGTGGTGCCGCGCGACCGGGCCGTTCTGGACATCGAGGCGGTAGCTGGTGGCAGCATTGATGCGATCGACGTAATCCGCAACGGACGCCTTGCGCATCGGATCACGCCGGCCCTCGACCCGTCCCCGGTGGGGACGGATCCCGCCGAGACGCTGCTCTATCTGGAACTCGGCTGGGGCGCCCGCGGCTCCAGCCATCGATGGGAGGGCAGCCTTCGCGTTGAGGGTGGCGAGATCCTGGGGGTCGAGCCTCGTTTTCGGGGCGGCGAGGTGGTCTCGCCGCTGGAGGGACGGGACGGCGGGCATGCCTTGCCCCAAGTCGAGCTGGATGGCGACTCTGTCGGCTTTGCGGTGACGGCCGAGGCCAATCCAAACAATGCCACCGTGGCCACGCAGGGGATCGCACTGCGCATAAGGGCGGGGGCAGAGGCCGTCGTTCATGCAGCCTTTGGCACCCACACCGTCGCGGTCCCGGCTGCCAGGCTGCGTGCTGGCGCGAAATCGGGCAATCTGGGCGCCATCGACAGCCCCGCATGGCGGCTCCATCCATTGCCGCCGCCCGAGCAATGGCAATGGCGCGGACATGTGTATCTGGGGGCGATGCGCGCCGGCGATAGCGTCTACCTTCGCTTGCGCCAAACCAACGCCCAGATGGCCTGGACATCCCCGATCTTCTGCCGCGCCTGAACCGTCGCTCGGCGTCTGGTCCGGCGCGGGTTTACCCTCGCCGTGATCCGCGCCGCCGCCCATCGATACCGAGCCGAGGCTGCGGGACGTCGTCTGCACAGGGTTGGGTGCCGGTTTCGAACGGTTCCGCCAGCGCGGCGCATGGCGGATGCAGCCATCACCCTTGCGGGGCGGCGGGGGGCTCCGGCCCTGCTGGCGCTGATTGCAACGGTGGCGCCACTGGTCGACGCCTTGGTCCAGCGCGCGCTGATGCCCGAGAGCGACAGTAATATGCCGGAGGCGCGCATCGTGATTCGTTGTGGAACGCCGCTTGCTCACGGCGAGGCGGCAGTGAAGCAGGTCGAGACGGTGCCGGCGCGCGGGAACGCCCGCCTGATGTGCGAGCAGCCAGGCGGCCAACCCCTCGAGCGGCACGCCGGCACCCGGCCCGGCCGCAGCATGTCTTCCGGCGAGAACGGGCAGCATGTAGCCACCGTCTCGGCGGATCTGCCAAGGGCCTTTCGGCGCGAGAAAGCTGTGTGGACAGAAAGCGGCATCGCAAATCGAGAGGTGGGACAAGCCTTCGCGTCCCGGCCGGTACATCGGTGCCCTCGTCGCGTGTCGCACGGCCGTTCGAACCAAGGCATCCGCGCAGGGAGAGCGGTGGGCGCTCTCAGTGAGGACATGATCGGGATCAAGGCGCGGTCGGTCGTTTCCCGCTAGCCGTCGGCTGCACGCGGTTGGAGCCGGCGGATGACATCGGTCGTGACAGAGGCGTCAAGATCGGCCTGCGATTTTCGTCGCGAGGCGCTAGCGCCGCCGAGAGATGGGTGCAGCTGCACCACTGCCGATGGCGAGCAGTTGGTGCCGTCAGAGGTGGCGCTGGCCCAAGCACTTTCCCTTGCCTCGCGGCCGAGCGGCAGCGAGACGGTTCTGCTCGGTCAGGGCACCGGGCGCATCACGGCGGAAGAAGTCTGCGCGCCGGTTCCGCTGCCGCCCTTCGACAATGCGGCGATGGATGGCTACGGGCTCGAACCATCGACGCTCTGCGGTGCCGGGCCCTGGCGGATTCCGGTTTTGGGGCGCGTTCGGGCGGGGGACGCGCCGGGCGTCTGTCCGCAGGGAGCGGCGGTGCATATCCTGACCGGTGCGGCGATCCCGGCCGGGGTGACGGCCGTCGTACCGCAGGAGGACGTCCGGCGCGTCGGCGACACCATCCTGCTCGATCGCCGCCCTTTGGTCGGCGACCATATCCGGCGGGCGGGGTCCGATCTGGACCGCGGCGCCGTGATCTTGCCGGCGGGGCGTCTGATCGGCCCGCGCGAGGCGGCGGCGCTGGCAGCGACCGGACATGCGGAAGTGGTCGTGCGTCCGCGGCTGCGGGTGGCGCTGCTGTCCACCGGCTCGGAACTGGTGGCGCCCGGTGCGCCGCTGGCACCGGGCAAGATCTGGGACGCCAACGGCGCGCAGCTGGCCGCGGCGCTGTCTGTCCCATGGATTGCGCTCACACGTCTCGGCAGCGAGGCCGACGCGCCCGGACGGCTGCGCGCGGCCCTGTTGCAGGCCGCCGCCGAGGCGGACCTCGTGGTGACCAGCGGCGGTGTTGCGGTGGGTGATGAGGATCACATGGCCCGGGTCATGGCGGACGCGGGCGGCACTGTGCAGGTGATGAAGCTGGCGATGAAGCCGGGCAAGCCCTTTGCCGTCGGTCGCCTGGGCGAGGCGCGGTGGATCGGTCTGCCCGGCAACCCGGTGGCGGCCTTCGTTTCCTGGATGGTTCTGGGCGCCCCGATCGCGCGGGCGATGGCCGGATTGGCCGACACCGTGCCGATGACGGTCCGCGCCCGCCTCGGCGAGGCCGTCGCGCACAAGCCCGGGCGATGCGAGTACCGGCTGGCAGTGCGGACACCGCAGGCGCAAGCGGACGCCCTGCAGGTCAGGTGCCTGCCCGACGCCGGATCGCATC
>PUNI01000142.1 GCA_003551745.1 Paracoccaceae bacterium
AGGAGGCCGGCTGGCTGGCCTCGCATGAGACCGAGCACGCCGAGGCCATCCCCGAGGGGCTGCGCGACCCCGACAACATGTGGTTCGCCGGGCGGGTGCACAACATGGGCGTGGGCTACAACACCAACCTCGTCGCCGAGGACGAGGTGCCGACCACCTGGGCCGAGTTCCTGGAATGGGGGCCGCAGGCGGCGCTCGCTTCGCCGCTGCACTCGGGCACCAATTTCAACATGATGGGCGCCTTTGTCCAGCATGACAGCATCGGCTGGGAGTGGTTCGAGCAAGCCCGCGAGGCCGGCGTGCAGGTCGTGCGCGGCACCGGCGACGTGACGCGCGGCCTTGTCTCGGGCGAGTTCGCGGTGATCAAGGGCATTGACTACATCATGGCCGCGCAGGCCGCCGAGGGCGCGCCGGTGGCCTTTGCCTTCACCACCGACGGGGTGCTGTCGCTGCCCTCGCCCATCGCCATCGGCCGCGAGGCCCGCAACCCTGATGCCGCGGCGGTGTTCGTCGACTTCATCCTGTCGCAGGAGGGCCAGCAGGTGCTGGTCGACAAGTTCTTCCTGCCGATCCGCACCGATGTCGACCCGCCCGCCGGCCTGCCGAGCCCCTCGGAAATCGTCGCGCTGGACGTCGATTACGAGTGGCTGGCCGAGAACGGCGCCGAGCTTCGCGAACGCTTCGCCGACCTCTATTGAGGCATTGCGGCGGGGGTGGCGACGCCCCCGCCGTATCTCCATGGCCTCGGTCACCGATACCCCGTTTCAAAGCCCTCGGGCCAACCGCGCCTGGCGCCTCTTCGGCGACGGGCGCGTCGTGCTGTTTATCGCCCTGGCCGTCTTCGTCTTTCTCACCATCGTCTGGCCGCTGTTTCAGGTGGTGCTGCGCAGCTTCATGGTGGGCGGGGCGTTCAGCCTCGCCAATTACGAGGCGGTGTTCCTGCGCCCGCGCAACTTCGTGGCGGTGTGGAACTCGCTGTGGGTATCGGTGATCGCCACCGCCATCTCGGTGGCGATCGGCACCCTGGGCGCGTTCCTGGTGATGCGCACCGACATCCCGTGGAAGGGGGCGTTCTCGCTGGCGCTGGTGCTGCCCTTCGCCATCCCGCCGCTGTTCTCGGCGATGGGCTGGGTCGAACTGGCCGGCCCGGTGGGGCTGTTCGCGCAGGGCTGGCGCGAGATCTTCGGCCCCGGCCCCGTGCCATGGAACATCTATTCGGCCTGGGGGATCATCTTCGTCCTCGGCGTCTCGAACTACCCCCTTGTCTTCCTGACCGTGGCCGGCGCGCTGCAGCGTGTAGACCCGACGCTGGAGGAAGCCGCCCGCACCTCGGGCGTCGGCACCGGGCGGATCATGCGCGACATCACCCTGCCGCTGGTCAAGCCCGCGATCTATGGCGGCGCGCTGCTGGCCTTCGTCTCCTCCATCGACAATTTCGGGATTCCGGCGGTTCTGGGAATGCGGGCGCAGTTCTACGTGCTGACAACTCGCATCTACGAGGCGCTGACGGTGCCCAACATGCCGCTGGCCACGGCGATGTCGGTGCTGCTCGTAGGCGTAGCGCTGATCGCCATGGTGGGCTTCCGCCGGGCCGAGGGCGGGCGGTCGCAATACGCCGTCATCGGCGGGAAATCCACCACGCCGGGGATCATCAGGCTGGGGCGTGCGAAGCCCTGGGTGGTGACGGGGCTGGTGGTGACCATCGCCATCGTCGTGGTTGCGCCGCTGTTCGCGCTGGTGCTGACATCCTTCCTGCGCTTCTGGGGCGCGCCGCTGACGTGGGAGTTCCTGACCACGCGGCATTATGAAGCGATCTTCGCCACCGCAGCGGCCCGGCGCGGCATCGTGAACTCGCTGCTGCTCGCGGGCGGCGCGGCGACGATCCTGGTCTTCGCGACCGCGATGATCTCCTGGCTGAACGTCAAGGCGCGGATGCGCGGGGCCGGAGCGCTGGATACCATCGGGCTGATCCCGTTTGCGCTCCCGGGCTCGGTGATCGGGGTGTCGATGATCCTCGCCTGGTCGAACCCCGCCTTCGGGCCGGCGCTGTATGGCACGATCTGGATCCTGCTCGTGGCCTACCTCATGCGCTACATGGCCTTCGGCTTGCAGACCACGCGGGCGACGCTGACGCAGATCCACGACAGCCTCGAGGAGGCCGCGCTTGCCGCAGGCGCCAGCAGGATGCGCGCGGTGCGCGACATCACGCTGCCGCTGCTGCGCCCCGGGCTGGTGGCAGGCTGGATCCTCATCTACATCTCGGCCTTCAACGAACTCACCGTGTCGGTGCTGATCTGGACCTCGGGGTCGGAAACCATCGGGGTCTGGATCTTCCTGATGCAGGACTCGGGCCATACGGGGCGCGCGGCGGCGCTGGCGGTGCTGACGCTGCCGGTGATCCTGATCCTCTATCTGGCGATGCGCTGGTTCGCGCGGATCGAGGAACGCCGGCAGGCGCGGAGGGCAGCATGAAGGACGTACGGACACAGACGGGCGCCGTGACCGTTTCCGGCCTCGTCAAGCGTTTTGGGGCTATGGCCGCGGTGGACGATGTGGCCTTCACCGTGGGCGAGGGCGAGTTCTTCACCCTGCTCGGCCCCTCCGGCTGCGGCAAGACCACGACGCTGCGCTGCGTCGCCGGGCTGGAAAGCGCCGGCGAGGGCCGCATCGAGATCGCAGGCCGGCCGGTGTTCGACTCGGCCGCCGGCCTCGACCTGCCCGCCAACGAACGCGCCATCGGCATGGTGTTCCAGTCGTATGCCGTCTGGCCGCACATGACGGTGGCCGAGAACATCGGCTATCCGCTGAAGGTGCGCGGCGTCGCCGCGGCGCAGATTGCCGCGCGGGTGGAGGATGTGCTCGGGCTCTTGGAGATGGCTGGCCTCGGCGGCCGGATGCCTTCGCAGCTTTCCGGCGGCCAGCAGCAGCGTGTGGCGCTGGGCCGCGCGCTTGCG
>PUNI01000254.1 GCA_003551745.1 Paracoccaceae bacterium
GCTGAACGTGACGCCGTGCTGTTCGGCGATGCCCACGTCGAAACAGCGCTCGGGAAAGCGTCGGGCGAAGAGATCGAGCCCGGTGCCGTCGGGCATCGCCGCGGTCACGGCGGTGATGCGCGGGTCGTCCTCGGCCTCGCGGATCAGCGATTGCGCGAACACCTTGGTATAGCTGGGCGCGTTGGACGGCGCCTTCTTCTGCGCCCCGGTCACCACGTCGAACTTCGCGCGCGCATGGCCGCGGTCGTCGGCGTCCTCGGCCGGGCCATAGCCCTTGCCCTTCCTGGTGATCGCATGGATCAGCATCGGCCCGGTGGCCCGGACCTTCACCGTGCGCAACACGGCGAGCAGTTGCTCCATGTCGTGCCCGTCGATCGGGCCCACATAGGAAAAGCCCAGTTCCTCGAACAGCGTGCCGCCCACGGCCATGTGCTTGACGAGATCCTTGGCGCGACGCGCGCCTTCCTGCAGCGGGCCGGGCAGCATCCGAACCGCGCCCTTGGCGGCGGCCTTCAGCTCCTGGAACGGCGCGCCCGCGTAGAGGCGGGAGAGGTATTTCGACATCGCCCCCACCGGGGGGGCGATCGACATCTCGTTGTCGTTGAGGATCACGATCAGCCGGCGGCCCTCGTGACCGGCGTTGTTGAGCGCCTCATAGGCCATGCCTGCGCTCAGCGCGCCATCGCCGATCACGGCGACCGCATCACCCAAGCCCTCGGGGCAGGGGGCGCCGAGGTCGCGGGCCACCGCGAAGCCGAGTGCCGCAGAGATCGAGGTGGAGGAATGGGCAGCGCCGAACGGGTCGTAGGGGCTCTCGGCCCGCTTGGTGAAGCCCGAGAGCCCGCCCTTCTGGCGCAGGGTGCGGATGCGGTCGCGCCGGCCGGTTAGGATCTTGTGGGGATAGCACTGGTGACCGACGTCCCAGATGATCTTGTCGCGCGGCGCCTCGAACACCGCATGCAGCGCAACGGTCAGTTCCACCACGCCAAGACCCGCACCGAGATGCCCGCCGGTTTCGGAGACCGCGCTGATCGTCTCGGCGCGCAGCTCGTCCGCCAGGCTCGAGAGGTCATCGTCGCTTAGGCCCTTCAGATCGGCCGGGGAGTGGACGCGGTCGAGAAGCGGGGTTCCTGGGCGCTCGCTCATTGTGTCACTTTCAAGTTACATTTCACGGGCGATAACGAACCGGGCAGCCTCTCGCAACCCATCCGCCGCCGCGCCATAGGGGGCCAGCGCGGCTTCTGCCTCGGCCACCAGCCGGGTCGCCCGCGCCCGCGCGCCCTCAAGTCCGAGCAGTGAGACGAATGTCGCCTTGTGCCGGCCTTCATCCTTCTGCAATCGTTTCCCCGCCCTTTCGGCATTCCCGGTCACGTCGAGGATGTCGTCGGCGATCTGGAAGGCCAGCCCTAGCGCCGCGGCATACCGGCGCAACGCGGCCGGATTTGCGCCGCCCAGGATCGCGCCCGCTTCCGCCGACCAGCCGATCAGCGCGCCGGTCTTGCCGGCCTGCAAGGCCGTGATCTCGTCCAGCGTCAGCGGTGCCGAAGCGGATTCTGCGGCGATGTCAAGCGCCTGTCCGAGAACCATGCCGCCGGCGCCGGCGGCCTCCGCCAGCCGCGCGATCAGCTGCACGCGGATCGCCGGGTCGGGCGCGGTCGCCTCCTCGGCCAGAAGCGCGAAGGCCAGGGTCTGCAGCGCATCGCCGGCGAGGATGGCGGTGGCCTCGTCCCATTTGCGGTGCACCGTGGGCTGGCCGCGGCGCAGATCGTCATCGTCCATCGCGGGCAGATCGTCGTGGACGAGCGAATAGGCATGGAGCGCCTCGATCGCCGCCCCCGCCTGCACCGCCTGACCGGCCGCGATCCCGTGGAGCCGGGCTCCCTCCATCACCAGATAGCCGCGCAGCCGCTTGCCGCCGCGCAGCGCATGGGCCATGGCGTCGCGCACGGCGCTGTCCGGGAGGGCCGACACGGCCGCGTCGAGCCGCGCTTGCAGCTGCGCGGCCGCCGCCCTCAGCCCCTCCTCGAAGCTCATCCGGCGTCGAAGCTCTCGGCGCCGGCAGGCTGGTCGTCCTCGCCCAGACGGATCTTCTCCACCCGTGCCTGCGCGTCGGCGAGCTTGGCATCGCAATGGGCCTTCAGGGCCGCGCCGCGCTGATAGAGCGTGATCGCCTTCTCTAGCTCCACATTGCCGGACTCGAGCTGGCTGACCACCGCCTCGAGTTCGGCCATTGCCTGCTCGAAGCTCATCGCCTCCACCGGGGTCTCACTCATCCGCCGCGCTCCATCAGAACCTCCAGATGCGCCGTCGTGCAGGCCACCAGCGCGTCGAGATCATAGCCCCCCTCGAGCAAAGAGACCAACCGGCCGTCTGCGTGGCTATCGGCCAGATCACACAGCGCCCGTGTGATCCAGACGAAATCCTCCTCGGTCAGGGCAAGCCCGGCCAGCGGGTCGGCGCGGTGGCCATCGAAACCCGCCGAGACCAGCACGAGTTCGGGTCTGTAGGCGTCCAGCCAGTCGAGCGCGGGTTCCCAGGCGGCGCGGAAGGCCGTCCCGTCGGAGCCCGGAGCCAGCGGCAGATTGCGGATCTGGTCATGGGCGCCGCGCTCGTCCGGGCCGCCCGAGCCAGGCCAGAGCGGCATCTGATGGGAGGAGACGAAGCGCACCCGCGCCTCGTTCCAAAGAAGCGCCTGGGTGCCGTTGCCATGGTGCACGTCGAAATCGACAACGGCGGCGCGCGCGAGCCCGTGGTGGTCCAGCGCCCGCCGCGTCGCGATGGCCGGATTTCCGAGCAGGCAGAACCCCATCGGCCGCTCGGCCTCGGCATGGTGCCCTGGCGGGCGGGCGACACAGAAGGCGTTGCCGGACGCCGCTTCCAGCACGGCGTCCACCGCCCGGCAGCCCGCGCCGGCCGCGTGCAGGGCGGCCTCCAGCGATCCCGGCGAGACA
>PUNI01000153.1 GCA_003551745.1 Paracoccaceae bacterium
CGCAAAGCCCACCCGCGCCGCCGCGATCGGGCCCATGAAGGGCACGCCCGAGATCGTCAGCGCGGCCGAGGCGGCGATCATCGCCACGACATCGGGCTCGTTCTCCAGATCATGGCTGAGCACGGTGCAGATCACCAGCACCTCGTGCTTGAAGCCCTCGACGAACAGCGGCCGGATCGGCCGGTCGATCAGCCGGGCGGTCAGGGTTTCCTTCTCCGAAGGCCGGGCCTCGCGCTTGAAGAAGCCGCCCGGCACCTTGCCGGCGGCGTAGTAGCGTTCCTGGTAATGAACGGTGAGCGGGAAGAAATCCTGCCCCGGCTTCGCCTCCTTGGCGAAGGTGACATTGGCCATGACCGAGGTCTCGCCCAGTGTGGCGACGACCGAGCCGTCGGCCTGACGGGCAATCTTGCCCGTTTCCAGTGTGAGGGTCTCGCCTCCCCACTGGATCGACTTCCGAGTGATGTTGAACATTCAGCCTATCCTCAGGGAGCGCTCCCGGGCCCATCCCGGGTCTCCCGTTTCGATGGCGGCCCCATTGCCGCCGACCCCTACCATCCTTCACCCGACGCCGGGGTCAGGGCGTCACGTCGCGGATGCAGCGCCATAGCGGAAAAGCAGCGGCTTGAAAAGCCGCACGATAGGCACCCCGGTCGGCAATGCCGGCCGCCCCGCAGATATCGCCCGGGGTCGTGACACGCCGCTGACACGCAGGCGATCGCGCCAGGACATGTCGCGCCGGACAGCTCCTGGAGCCGATCGCTCGAGTCCGCCCGCTGTCGTGACGGGAGCCCCGGTCGACGCGACGGCTGCTTGCGCCGGCGTGACCGGGCAGCAGAGGGCTGAGGAGCGGATGCCGACCACCGCCGGGTGCCGTCGCGCCGGCCCCTTGCGGTGGCGGAAGGACGTCGTGCGTCAGCGGCGGATGCCGAGGCGGGCGATGAGCGACTTGTAGCGCGCTTCCTCTTTGCCGCGGAGATAGTCTAGCAGCTTTCGACGCTGCGCCACCAGCTTCAGGAGGCCACGCCGAGAATGGTTGTCCTTCTTGTGCGTCTTGAAGTGTTCGGTGAGCGTGGAGATGCGCGACGTCAGGATCGCGACCTGCACCTCGGGCGAGCCAGTGTCGCCGTCCTTGGTCGCGAAATCCTTGATGACACGCGCTTTTTCTTCGACCGTAATCGACATCGGGGTCTCCTTTCAAGGGACATGGCGCCAGCCGGGATGTCGTCCAGCAGGGCCCGTGGAGGATGGCCGCGCAGGCAGCATGGCTGCGAGGCTGGCGCCGTATAGGGTAAAACACCCGGCAAGGGAAGGCCGCATCGCGCAGCCCGGGAAACCGGCCGAAGGTCAGCCGTCGCTCAGGAATGGTCCCAGCGCCGCCAGCACGGTTTCGGGCGCCTCTTCCATCACGAAATGCCCCGAGACGCAGGCGCTTCCGGTCACCGTGTCCGCCCAGTGCCGCCACAGCTCCAGAGGATCGCCGGTCTGCGCCGGAAACCCGCGCTCGGCCCAGAGGAAATACAGCGGCACCCCGATCCGCCGCCGCGCGGCGCGGTCGGCCTCGTCGAGCCGCCGGTCGGTCGTGGCCCCGGCGCGATAGTCGGCGCACATCGCCGTCAGCCGCGCCGGATCGGCAATCTGTGCCCGATAGCTGGCGAGGGCTTCGGGCGAGAACGGCGCCAGCGAGCCTGCCCCCGACCAGCTGGAAAGCGTCTGGTCCAGCCAGCCCACCGGGTCGGCCCCGATCAGGCGCTCCGGCATCGGCGCCGGCTGGGCAAGAAAGGTCCAGTGATAGGCCTTCAGCGCCAGATCGGCGCTCCATGCCGCCCAGAAATCGCCGGTCGGGACCACCTCCAGTATGCCGAGCCGCGAGACGCGCTGCGGATGATCCAGCGCCAGACGATAGGCCACCCGTGCCCCCCGGTCATGGCCGACCACCGCGGCACGCTCGAGCCCCAGCGCGTCGAGAAGCCCCACCACATCGCGGGCCATCGCGCGCTTCGCGTAGACGCTGTGGCCCGGATCGTCGGGCGGCGCATCCGAGCCGCCATAGCCGCGCAGGTCCGGCACGATCACGCGGAAGCTCCGGGCCAGCGGTGGGGCCACATGCTCCCAGGCCATGTGGGTCTGGGGAAACCCATGCAGCAGGACGACCGGCGGGCCCTCGCCCCCCTGATGCACGGACAGCGTGACCTCGCCGCAGTCAATGCGCGCCACGTCGAACCCAGAAATCCCGCTGGCTAGCATGCGCTGACATGCCTCTTCCCGGCCGGCAGGATGGCGGGACGGGGCCGCGCCGGCAAGCCGCGTATCGAGAATCCGCAGAGCCGCCTGCGCAACCGCGGCACAGGTGGCTTTGCGCCCGCCGACGCAATCCGGCCGCGACGATCCATGCGCTGCGCCATCTGCGCTTGTCGGTTGCCGCCGTCGCCTGTCCGCCGCCGGCCGCGCCGGCAACCGCGAGCGCCGGGCAGTGGTCTCAGCTGCGGGTGATCTCGAAGACGCAGGCGGGGGCGCCAGAGGCGCAACACTCGGTTTCGCGCACCCGATAGTCTGGATGCACCAGCTCGGTATAGAGCCGCTCGAAGACCGCGCAGTGCCAGTGGCAGATCGGGGCCTCCGCCACCTCGCCCCGGACCACGGGATTGTCCAGGATCCGGACGCTGAGCGGACGGGTGGACAGCACCTCGAAGCGGCCCGAACCGGCGAAGGTCCAGCTGTGCTGGGCAATGGCCCGGGTCAGCAGCCAGGCCGCCACGGGCACCGGCAACCGCCGCAACAGCGCCTGGGCCGGCTTCGGGATGCGGTGGGCGAGAATATAGTCGCCGGTGGCCAGCCCGGCTGCACGGGCCAGTTCGGCCGCGCGCCCGGGCAGTTCGCGCCGCAGCGCCTGATGCATCGCCGCCGCCGGGCGTTCGTCCATCATGCCGGCGTCCGACGGCGGAGCCTTCAGGCCTGCCGCCGCCAGCATCCGGTCGCGCAAGCCCCGACCGCCCTCGGCTTCCAGGACGGGCAGGAGTTGCAGGATGGCATTGGGGCCGATCTTCGCGGCCCCGGCCGCGACGGCCGCCATTTCAGCGGCCACCCACGAGATCGGGCACGGCGTCCTCCAGCTGCTGGGTACCGCCGCCGCAGGCCATGACCTTGCGTTCCTCGGCGCGCTCCTTCATCTGGGCCTTGACGGCCTCGCGGCGCTCCGCGGCCTTGCGCGCCCGGTCGGCGCTGGCTTCCCAGTCCTCCATCTGCGCCTCGGCGATCGTGCGGCTCTCGTCGAAGTCGAAGTTCACGTTCTCCTTCGACTGCGGGCCCCAGTAGTTGACCTTTCCGAGGTCATAGAAGGTGCGCGAGACGCCGGCCTTCAGGAACGCCTTGAGGCAGCCCAGCAGGTATTTCCGCCGGTATCCGGTGCCGCGCCACGGGTAGTAGAACAGCGCCTTGCGGCTGTAGAAGCGGCGATAGTTGTGCATCACGCGGTCCAGCAGCGTGGCGCGGTCCATCGACTCCGGCTTCATGATCGGCGTGACGAAGTTGTATTTCGAGAAGTCGTAGATCTCGACCTTGTCGCGCAACTCCTGGAAGAGCGGCGTGAAGGGCCAGGGCGTGTACATCGACCAGTTGGCCAGATCCGGCTGCCAGTCCCACGCCATCTGGAAGGTTTCCTCCAGCGTCTCGGGCGTCTCGTTGTCGAGGCCCACGATGAACTGCGCCTCGGTGAAGATGTCGGCCTCGCGCAGCAGCCGGATGGCCTCCTTGTTCTCCTCGACCTTGGTCTCCTTGTTGAACTGGTCGAGCTTGAGCTGCGCGGCCGCTTCGGTGCCGAGCGAGACATGGACGAGGCCGGCCTTGCGGTAGAACTTCAGCAGGTCGCGGTCGCGGTAGATGTCGGTGACGCGGGTGTTGATGCCCCATTGCACTTTCTCGGGCAGGCCGCGGGCGATCAGTTCCTCGCAGAACTGCACGAACTTCTTCTTGTTGATGGTGGGCTCCTCGTCGGCGAGGATGAAGAAGCCGACGCCGTGGTTCTCCACCAGGTCCTCGATCTCGTCGACCACCGCGATCGGGTCGCGCACGCGGTAGTCGCGCCAGAACTTCCACTGGCTGCAGAAGCTGCAGGTGAAGGGGCAACCGCGGGCCATGTTGGGGATGGCGACCCGGCGGTTCAGCGGCACGTAGATGTATTTCTCCCACTCGAGGATCGACCAGTCGGGCTTGATCGCCTCGAGGTTCTTCACGGTCGAGGCGGCCTGGGTGGCGACGATCCTGTCGCCGTCCTTGTAGGCGATGCCGTGGATCTTCTTGCGGTCGGCCGGCCAGCGGCCGTCGCGGATGGCGTCCATCAGGTTGACGACGATCTCCTCGCCCTCCCCCCTCACGATGACGTCGATCCAGGGCGCCTCGGACAGCACCTGCTTGAACATGAAGGTTGCATGCACGCCGCCCAGCACGCGGATGGCGTCGGGCACCACCTCCTCGGCCACCTTCAGCGTGTGCTCGGCCACATAGATCGACGGGGTGATCGAGGTCGTGCCAACCACGTCGGGCTGAAGCTCGGCGAGCATGCGGCGGAGGTCGCCCTCGCTGACGTGGTTGGTCATGGCGTCGATGAAGTGGATGTCGTCGTAGCCCGCCTGCTTCAGCGCGCCGGTCAGATAAGCCACCCAAGCCGGCGGCCAGTTGCCCGCGATCTCGGCACCGCCGGAATGGTAGTTCGGGTGGATGAAGACGATACGCATGACTCGGCCTCCGCTGATGTCAGGGATAACTTACAGCTTTTGTGTCAGGCTGAATTGACACAGATCAAGATGCGGCTTGTCGAAGGCCGACGCACCCCGGCGCACCCCGGCCCGTGCGAGGCGTTGCAAAACCGTGAGTTTGGGTTAACCTGTGGCGTATCGTCGCGAGACTCCTTCGCGTCGTGGGCAACCGTCGATCGGGCAAGGGGGTGCAGATGTGGCAGAAGCTGCTCGACCACGCGCTTGCGGGGCTCATCCGGAAGGGGTCGCTGACCTTTCGGTTCCCGGACGGTCGGATCGCCCACTACGGCGATGGAACCGGCCCGGAGGTGACGGTCCGCGTCTCCGATCCCCGCCTGCTCCGGCGGCTCCTGATCAATCCCACGCTGGCGGTCGGCGAAGGGTATGTGGACGGGGGGCTCACGGTGGATGGCGACGACCTGCACGGGCTCATCGCCATCGGCGTCCGCAATGTCGAGGCCGGCAACGGGCGCTGGTGGCATCATCTGTCGGCGCGCGGGCGCGCGTGGCTGCGCGTGCTGCGCCAGTACAACCCGATGGGCCGGTCGCGGGCGAACGTAGCGCATCACTACGACCTGTCCGGCGAGCTTTACGACCTGTTCCTCGATGCCGACCGGCAATACTCCTGCGCCTATTTCCTCCGCCCTGACATGGATCTCGACGCGGCACAGGCCGCCAAGAAGGCCCATATCGCCGGGAAACTGCTGCTGCAGCCGGGCATGCGCGTGCTCGACATCGGCTGCGGCTGGGGCGGCATGGCGCTGACGCTGGCCCGCGACCATGGCGCCCAGGTGCTGGGGGTGACGCTGTCGGAGGAACAGCACAAGCTGGCCAGCGCGCGGGTCCGCGCCGCGGGGCTCGAACAGCAGGTGGAGATCCGGCTGGCCGATTACCGCACGATCACCGGGCAGTTCGATCGCATCGTCTCGGTCGGGATGTTCGAGCATGTGGGCGCGCCCCACTACCGCACCTTTTTCCACAAGGTCGAAGACCTGCTCGCCCCCGACGGCGTGGCGCTGATCCACACCATCGGCCGTGCCAGCCCGCCGGGCGCGACCAATCCGTGGATCGCCAAGTACATCTTTCCCGGGGGCTATGTTCCGGCGATGTCGGAGGTGATGGCGGCGGTGGAAACCACGGATCTGTGGCCCGCGGATGTCGAGGTTTGGCGCCTGCACTATGCCGAAACGCTGCGGCACTGGCAGGAGCGATTCGCGACCAACATCGACCGGGTCCGCGCGCTCTACGACGAGCGCTTCTGCCGCATGTGGCGGTTCTACCTCGTCGGCAGCGAGCAGGCCTTCCGGGTGGGCCGTAAATGCGTGTTCCAGTTCCAGCTGGCCCGCCGGCGAGAGGCCGTCCCGCTGAGCCGCGACTACCTCTACCCATCTGAACGGTCGGGCATCGCCCAGGCAGCCGAGTAGCACGCCTCTCCCAATTCCTCGAAGCGCGGGCGACGCGCGAGCCGGCGCCGGTTTCAGGGATCGGAACCAACCGGCCCGCCGCCGTCGACCCACCATCGCGACAGCCACATGACCCCGCTGGCGGGGCTTCCTCGGCGACCGGATGGAAGTGGGGCGGATTGCGCCCGTCCCGGGCGCCGCCCGATACCAGCGCCGCTGGCGCGATGGCACGCAAGCCCAGCACAGGCCGCGGCGCCACGCCCGAGGTCCGCGCGACAGGCGCCGGAGGGTCACAAAGCTTCCAGGCAGCCGGCCGGTGGCAGCGGACCGGTCACGCAGCCCGCAGCGGCGCCCTGCTGGTCGCTCAGTTCATGATGACGATGCGGGTGTTGTCGAGCCCCTCCTGCCGCGCCATTTCGAACAGGACGCGGGCATTGTCGGGGTGCAGCCGGACGCAGCCGGCGGAGGCCGGGCGCCCGAGGCGGTTGACCTGATCCGTGCCGTGGACGGCATAATGGCCGTCGTAGAAGATCGAATAGGGCATGGGAGCGTTGTTGTAGAGGCTGGAGCGGTGGTTGCGCGACAGCCACTGCGCGGTGAACTGGCCCCGCGGGGTGATCTTGCCCTGCCGAGCCGTGGAGACCGGCCATTCGTAGATCAGGCGGCCGCCATGGAAGACCTGCATCTTCTGTTGCGAGACGCTGACCCGCGCCACGAGGTTCGACGCCTCGGCCACGACCGGCAGCGCAACGAGGATGGCCGCGGCAGCGGCAAAGAGCGCGTTTCTCATCATTTCCCCCAGGATGGCAGTCCCGAAACGATATTCCGGTGCCGTTGACGAAGAGTCAATTCCGGAGCCGCAAGGCGGGGCTGCCCGAGGGCCGGAATGCACAGGGCCCGACCCGGAACGGCGGCACCGTGGCACCGCCTCAGCCGATATGGCCGGCGTCCAGGCGCAGGGTGCGATCCATGCGGGCTGCAAGCGCGAGGTTGTGGGTCGCGATCAGCGCCGCAAGGCCCGTGTCGCGGACCAGGTCCATGAGCACGGCAAAGACCTGGTCCGAGGTTTCCGGGTCGAGATTGCCGGTAGGCTCGTCGGCCAGCAGAAGCCCTGGCGCGTTGGCGAGCGCCCTGCAGAAGGCCACGCGCTGCTGCTCGCCGCCGGACAGCTCGGCCGGCCGGTGGTCGGCACGCGCGGCGAGCCCCACACGCGCCAGCAGGTCGCGGGAACGCTGCTCGGCCGCGCCGGGCGCGGCACCGGCGGCCAGTTGCGGCAGGATGACGTTCTCCAGTGCCGAGAACTCAGGCAGCAGATGATGGAACTGATAGACGAAACCGACCCGGCTTCGGCGGGCCTCGGTGCGCGCCCGGTCGGAGCGCCGGGTGTAATCGACCCCGTCGATGCAGACCTGCCCGGTGTCGGCCACATCAAGCAGCCCGGCGATGTGCAGCAGGGTGGATTTCCCGGCGCCCGAAGGTGCGACCAGCGCCACCACCTCGCCGCGCGCCAGCGCCAGCGTGACGCCGCGCAGCACCGCCACCTCCCCCGGCTTGCCGCTATTGTAGGTCTTGTGCACATCCGTGAGCGCCAGCACCGGCTCACTCATAGCGCAGCGCCTCGACCGGGTTCATCCGCGCCGCCCGGCGGGCCGGAAAGATGGTGACGACGAAGGAGAGCCCCAGCGACAGGGCGACCGCGCGGGCGACATCCTCCCAGCGAAGCTGCGCCGGCAGCTCGTAGAGGCCGCGCACCGAGGGATCCCAGACGCCGCCGCCCGCAACCCAGTTCACCGCCGCGAAGACCTGCTCGATGTAGATCGCGAAGAGGCAGCCCAGGATCACCCCGAAGAGCGTGCCCAGCACCCCCACCGAGGCCCCGCAGATGAAGAAGACCCGCAGCACCGCGCCCTCGGTCAGCCCCATGGTGCGCAGAATGCCGATGTCGCGGCCCTTGTTCTTGACCAGCATGATCAACCCCGAGACGATATTCATCGCCGCGATCAGCACCAGGATCGACAGGATCACGAACATCACGTTGTCCTCGACGTCGAGCGCGCGCAGGAAGCTGCCGGCGCTGTCGCGCCAGGTCCAGACGATGGCCAGGTCACCGGCGGCCTGAAGAACCGGCATCACCATCGCCTCCACGCGGTCGGGGTTCTCCAGCATCACCTCCAGCTCGTCGGCGACCCCGTCGCGGTTGAAGTAGCTTTGCGCCTCGGCGAAGGGCAGATAGACCCGGGTGCGGTCGATGTCCCAGCGCCCGGCGGTGAAGATGTAGACGACCTCGTAGGCGTTGATGCGGGGGCTTGTGCCGAAGGCCGTCTGCACCCCGTCGGGCGAGATCAGGCGGATGCGGTCGCCGACCGCGATATCGAGTTCGCGCGCCACGCCCGAGCCGATCGCGACGCCGTGCTCGAAATCCTCGATGCTGCCGCGCGACTCCTCGGGCGACGCGATGCGCGGGATGGTCTTCAGATGCGCCGGCGCGATGCCATAGACCTCGACCCCGGCGTTGCGACCCTCGAAGCTCGCCATCACCTGGCCACGGATCAGAGGTGCCGCGCGCGTGACGCCCGGCACGGCGGCGATCCGCGCGGCCATCTCGTCGTAGTCGGCGATGCTGCGGCTCAGCCGTCCGCCGTCGTCGATATGGGAGGCCCCGTAGACCGTCAGATGTGCATTCGCGCCGAGGATCGTATCGACGAATTCTGCGCGGAAGCCCGACCGCACGGCGAGCGTCGCGATCAGCGCGAAGACCGCAAGCGTGATGCCGATCAGCGAGATCCAGGTCATCACGCTGACCCCACCCTCGGCCCGACGCGCGCGCAGGTAGCGCCAGGCGATCATCCACTCGAAGCGGGCGAAGGGGCGTGTGCGCATCTGCAGGTCGGATCCTAGGAATAACGCTCGGGGGCAACGCCTGGCCCGTTCGGACAGGCGGCGCGACCGTGGCGCGGTGGGGGCCTCGCGTCAATGCGCCCCGGTGCACGGCCGCGCGAGGGGCAGACGCGCAACAGTGTTTCCTGCACGCGACGGGTGCGCATCAGGCCCAACGTCCGGGTGTGTTTGGTGACATAAGGCCCCATGCCGCTTGCCGGTTGCTGATGACGGCGATAGCTCCCCTCCGCAAGGGTCCGCCACGGCGGCGGCATAGCGGCAAGAGGATCTCGGCCATGACCTCCAGAACGTCCCGTCTTCACCCGGCTGCGCGCCGCCACGCGCGCGAAGTTGCCCGCGGGCAGCTCGGCCGCCGCGAGTTCCTCACCCGCGTCACCGCCCTCGGGGCCAGCGTGCCTGCCGCCTACGGGCTTTTGGGCATCACCGCGCCGCGCGCCGAGACGCCGGCACGGCGCGAGGGCGGGAGGCTGCGCATCCAGCAGGATGTGCGGTCGCTGAAGGACCCGCGCACCTACGACTGGCCGCAGATCGCCAACTATACCCGCGGCTGGCTGGAGTATCTCGTCGAGTACAACCGCGACGGCAGCATCCACGGGATGCTGCTGGAAAGCTGGGAGGTCGATGACGATGCCGAGGGCTACACCCTGCATGTCCGGCCCGGCGTGACCTGGAACGACGGCAGCGCCTTCACCGCCCGCGATGTCGCCTGGAATTTCGAGCGGTGGTGCGACCGCTCGGTCGAGGGCAACTCGATGGCCTCTCGCCTGCCGGGGCTCATCGACCCCGACAGCGGCCGCGCCCGCGACGGCGCCATCGAGGTGGTGGACGATCTGACGCTGCGGCTGAACCTCTCGTCGCCCGACATCAGCATCATCGCCACCTGCTCGGACTACACCGCCGCGATCGTCAAGGACGGGCATGGCGGCGATGACCTGCTGGCCGATCCGGTGGGCACCGGCCCCTATCTGCCCGGCGACTACGAGGTGGGCGTCCGCGGCGTGCTGTTGCGCAACCATGATCACGACTGGTGGGGCACCGATCTCTTCGGCGCCCCCACGCTGGAGCAGATCGAGTTCATCGACCTCGGCACCGACCAGAGCGCCATCGTCGCGGCGGTCGATGCCGGCGAGGTCGACATGACCTATGAGACGGTCGGCGATTTCATCGACCTGCTCGACATTCTGATGGAGCGCAGCGAGACCGTGACCGCCCGCACGATGGTGATCCGGCCGAACCAGCAGGCCGAGGTGAACGGGATGCGGCCCTATGCCGACGTGCGGGTGCGCCGCGCGCTGGCGATGGCGGTCGACAACGAGGTGCTGCTGGAGCTGGGCTATGACGACCGCGGCGTGGTGGCCGAGAATCACCATGTCTGCCCGATCCACCCGGAATATGCCGAACTGCCCGAGCCGCCGGCGTTCGACCCCGAAGGCGCCCGCCAGCTGATGGAGGAGGCTGGCATGGCCGACTTCACCCATGAGCTGATCTCGATCGACGACAGCTGGCGTCGGCCGACGGCCGACGCCGCAGCGGCCATGCTGCGCGACGCGGGCATCCCGGTCGAGCGCACGGTGCTGCCCGGTGCGACCTTCTGGAACGACTGGGCGAATTACCCGTTCTCGTCGACCGACTGGGGCCATCGGCCGCTCGGCGTGCAGAGCCTAGCGCTCGCCTACCGCAGCGGCGAGCCGTGGAACGAGACCGGCTTCGAGAACGCGGAGTTCGACGCCCTGCTCGGCGAGGCGCTGCGCATCGCCGATGCCGACGAGCGCCGGGAGGTCATGGCCCGGATCCAGCGGCTCCTGCAGGAGGAAGGCGTGATGATCCAGCCCTACTGGACCTCGGTGTTCCGACATCACCGCCCCGATGTGGTGGGCGCCGAGGCGCATCCGGCCTTCGAGATCTACCCCTACAAGCTCGGTTTCGCTGCCTGATATCCCCGAATGTGGCCGCTTCCAGCGGGCCCGAACCCGGGCCACTTCGGGCCCCCGTCCCCGCGCAGAGGGGTCTCGACCGCAGGGCGCCGAGATGCCTGCCACGCGCTCGGGCTGAACGGCTCCCCCGGCACTCCCCGCGCTCCGGGGTCAGGCGCGCGCCGGGGCCGGGGCACCATAGATCTGGGCAACGCGGCTGACGGCCGCTTCGGGCGACATCTCCTCGGCTTCACCGGTGCGGCGGCAGGCCAGTTCCACCTTGCCTGCGGCCAGCCCGCGTGGCCCGACGGTGATGCGCCAGGGCAGGCCGATCAGGTCCATGCTGGCGAACTTCGCCCCGGCGCGTTCGTCGCGGTCGTCGTAGAGCGGCTCCAGGCCCTGGGCGGCAAGCGCGTTGCAGATGCCCTCGCAGGCGGAATCTGCGGTGATGTCGCCCTGCTTGACATTGACGATGCCCACATGGAAGGGCGTCACACCTTCGGGCCAGATGATGCCCCGCTCGTCGTGGCTGGCCTCTATGATCGCGCCGACGAGCCGGCTGACGCCGATGCCGTGGCTGCCCATGTGGGCCGGCACGCGCGCGCCCTCCGGCGTCACCACCACCGCCCCCATCGGCTCGGAATACTTGGTCCCGAAATAGAAGATCTGTCCGACCTCGATCCCCCGGCCGTGATAGCGCCGTTCCTCGGGCAGCTTGGCGAAAAGATCCGGATCATGGGTCTCGTCGGTGCGCGCGTAGAGGCTTGTGAACTCCTGGCAGATCGCGGCGACGCTCTCCCGGTCGTCATAGTCGATCTGCCGGTCTCCCAGCCGCAGATCGGTCACGGCGAGGTCGTAGAAGACCTCCGACTCGCCGGTGGAGGCCAGCACGAGGAACTCGTGGGTGTCGTCGCCCCCGATCGGGCCCGAGTCGGCCCGCATCGGGATCGCCGTCAGCCCCATCCGCTCGTAGGTGCGCAGATAGGCGACCATGTGGCGGTTGTAGGCGTGCAGGGCCGCCGCCTTGTCGAGATCGAAGTTGTAGCCGTCCTTCATCAGGAACTCGCGGCCGCGCATCACTCCGAAGCGCGGCCGGATCTCGTCGCGGAACTTCCACTGGATGTGGTAGAGCGTCAGTGGCAGGTCGCGATAGCTGCCGACATGGGCGCGGAAGATGTCGGTGATCATCTCCTCGTTGGTCGGGCCATAGAGCAGGTCACGGTCGTGCCGGTCGCGGATGCGCAGCATCTCCTGGCCGTAGTCGTCATAGCGCCCGCTCTCGCGCCAGAGATCCGCTGGCTGCAGGGTCGGCATCAGCATCGGGATGTGCCCGGCGCGCGCCTGCTCCTCGTGCACGATCTGCTCGATGCGCCGCAGCACCCGATACCCCAGCGGAAGCCAGGAATAGATCCCGGCCGCCTGTTGGCGGATCATCCCGGCGCGCAGCATCAGCCGGTGGCTGACGACCTGCGCCTCGGACGGCGTCTCCTTCAGGACGGGCAGGAAATAGCGGGACAGGCGCATGGGCAGACCTTTCGCGGGCGCAGCGCTCCCGTCTAAGGCAACACCGAACCCAGCGGCAAGGGGGGCCGGCGTGATCCGATGGGGCGCAGCGCGGAACCCGGAGGCCGGCGGGGCACTCGGCGCGAGCCAGCCGGACCCCCGCCTTCGCGGACAGCCCGGCCCTTTGGGCAACGGGGCGCCCCGCCTCCGTCCGGGCGCCGGACCGGAGGGTGTCAGGCGCGCGCCGCGTCCATGCGGGCACGCATCGCCGCGATGGCGGCGGGCAGACCGATGAAGATGGCCTCGCCGATCAGGAAATGGCCGATGTTGAGTTCCATCACTTCCGGGATGGCGGCGACCGGGCCCACGTTGTCGTAGCTGAGACCGTGGCCGGCGTGGACCTCGAGACCGAGCGCGGTGGCGCGAGCGGCCCCGTCACGCAGGCGCGCGAGCTCCGCCTCCGCCTCGGCCGAGCGGCCCTCCGCAAGCAGGTCGCAGTAGCTTCCGGTGTGCAGTTCGACCACCGCCGCGCCGACGCGCGCCGCGGCCTCGATCTGGGCCGGCTCGGGTGCGATGAAGAGCGAGACGCGACAGCCCGCCTCGGTCAGCGGGCCGACGAAATCGGTCAGCCGGTTGGCGTCGCCGGCGACCTCCAGCCCGCCCTCCGTGGTGCGCTCCTCCCGCCGCTCGGGGACAAGGCACACGGCATGGGGCCTGTGCGCCAGCGCGATCGCCTGCATCTCGGCGGTCGCCGCCATCTCGAAGTTGAGGGGCAGTTTCAGCCGATCCATCAGCGCGGCGATGTCGTCGTCGCGGATATGGCGGCGATCCTCGCGCAGATGCGCGGTGATGCCATCGGCACCGGCCG
>PUNI01000572.1 GCA_003551745.1 Paracoccaceae bacterium
CCCCCCCAGGGGGCGCCCTGTCCCGGTCAGGCCGGGACGGGACGGTTCACCGGCCCTGATCCGTATTCCAGATTTCCCTGTTCGGGCTTCTTGCCCATGATGATCATGCCCAGAAGGTCGTCTTCGGTCACCTGAGAGACATCCACGGTACCGACCAGCTGGCCGTTCTTCATCACATGAGCGCGGTCGCACATCTGCTTGACCTGGTGGATGTCGTGGTCGATCAGGAAGATCCCCAGCCCCTGGTCGCGCAGGGTGCGGATGAGGTCCATCACCATCTGCGTCTCGAACGGGCCCAGCGCCGCGGTGGGCTCGTCCATGATCAGGATCTTTGCGTTGAAGTAGACCGCCCGGGCGATCGCCACCGACTGCCGCTGCCCGCCCGACATCGCCGCCACCGGTTTCACGAAATCGGTGAAGTTGGGATTGAGCTGCGCCATGATCTTGCGCGTCTCGGCCTCCATCGAGTCGTCATCGACGAAACCCAGCCGCGTGACCAGTTCGCGGCCGAGGAACAGGTTGGCCGCGGCATCGAGATTGTCGGCCAGCGCCAGCGTCTGGTAGATCGTCTCGATGTTGTAGCGGCGGGCATCGCGGGGATTGGAGATCTCGACCCGCTCGCCGTTGATGAAGATCTCGCCGGCGTCGGCCTGGTAGGCGCCCGACAGCATCTTCATCAGGCAGGACTTGCCGGCGCCGTTGTGGCCGAGCACGCCGACAACCTCGCCCGGATAGAGATCGACCGTGACGTGATCCACCGCCTTCAGCCCGCCGAAGGCGAGCTGCATGTCGCGCATCTCCACCAGAGGGGTCATATTCGTTCTCCGCTGCGGCGACGATAGATGATGTCGGTCAGGACCGCGAGCACTAGCACCACCCCCACGACGATGTTCTGATAGGGGCTCTCCACCCCCACCATGGCCATGCCCGACTGCAGCGACTGCATCACCAGCGCGCCGAGGATCGCCCCGTAGATCGTGCCGATGCCGCCCGAGAGCGCGGTGCCGCCGATCACCGCCGCGGCGATCACCCGCAGCTCGTCGAGCGTGCCGATGTCGTTGGAGTGGAAGGTCAGCCGGGCCGAGGCCACCAGCGCCGAGACCGCGCAGAGAAAGCCCATCAGCGCGAAGACCTTCACGGTAAGCAGCCTCGTGTTGATGCCCGAGAGCGCCGCCGCCTCGGGGTTGCCGCCGGTGGCGTAGATGTAGCGCCCGAACCGGGTGCGGCTTGCCACCAGCATCATCCCCAGCGCCACCGCCGCCAGCACCAGCACCGAGATGGGCAGGCCGAAGGAGGCCGTGAAGCCTTCGGGCATCACCTCGCCGCGGGCCTCGAACATCCGCCGCAGGCGCAGGGGCGGGATCCGATAGGCATTCACGATCGCGACGAAGCCGATGATGATCCCGGCGAAAATGCCCCCCAGCGTCAGCTCGGCCCAGAGCGGCTTGATCGGAAAGCCGTAGCGGATGCGCCGCCGCCGCGCCACCCAAAGCGCCGCCCAGGTCGCCGCCACGGCGAGGGCCGCCACGACCCAGCTCCAGAATTCGCCGATGGTTCCGTTGGTGCCCCCGAACAGCTGGAACTGCGCGTCCAGGGGCCCGATCGTCTGCCCGCCGGACAGGTGCCAGGCCACGTTGCGCCACACCAGCAGGCCGCCGAGGGTGACGATGAACGCGGGCACCATCATGTAGCCGACGAGCCAGCCCTGGAACGCCCCGATCAGCGTTCCGGCCACGACCCCGGACAGGATCGCGATCGGCGCGATCAGCTCGTGGCCGAGGCCAAGGCCCATCCAGTTGGGCAGAACCACCGTCTGCACCATGGCCATCAGGGCCGAACAGGTGCCCAGCACGGCGCCCACCGACAGGTCGATGTGCCGCATCACGATGACGAAGACCATGCCGGTGGCCATGATCGCCACCGACACGGTCTGCACCGTCAGATTGAAGATGTTCCGCGGGGTCAGGAAGGTGCCGCGCGCCAGCCAGTCGAGGGGATTGGCGGTGCTCGCCACGCGGAAGCCTGTCCAGAGCTGGAAGGCCAGACAGATCAGCCCGAACGCGACCACCATGCCGAGGAAGCGCGTGTCGAGTTCCAGCGCCGAAAAGCCGCTGCGCACGGGCGCGACGGGTGCCGGCATGGGGCCCGGCCGCGGCTTCTCGGGATTGGTGGCGTTCGGCGGGTGAACGGCATCGACCATGCGAAACGTCTCCATGTGACCACCGCCCCGCATGCGCGGGGCGGTGGCGCGGGTAGCCTCAGCCGTTCCGGCTCAGTCGCAGGGCGCCGGGCCGCCCGACACGCCCTGACAGAGCGTCTCCAGCGGGATCCAGCCGGCATCGACGACCAGGGACAGATTGTCCTGGGTGATCGGGACCGGCTCGAGGAACACGGCGTTCATGGTGGTGCCTTCCGGCGAGGTCCACTCGACCCGGCCCTCGATGTCCTCCATCGCGGTGCCGCCGGCCAGCAGGACGGCAATCTCGCCGGCCGCCTGGCCCAGATCGCGCGCGTCCTTCCAGACGCTCACGGTCTGCGTGCCCTCGGCCACCCGGTTCAGCGCGGCATGGTCGCCGTCCTGCCCCGACACGGGGATGCCGGCCATGCCCTGCGCCGCCAGTGCGGCCACCACGCCCCCCGCCGTGCCGTCATTGGAGGCGACCACGGCGTCGACCTCGTTGTTCGTCGCGGTCAGGATCTGCTCC
Organism: Paracoccaceae bacterium; assembly: GCA_003551745.1. GTDB lineage: Bacteria > Pseudomonadota > Alphaproteobacteria > Rhodobacterales > Rhodobacteraceae > Rhodobaculum. The sequence goes on from PUNI01000572.1 coordinate 2,706, forward strand.
ATGTTCCGCTGGGCGTTCGCCGGCAGCCAGCCGTCGGTGTAGGCCTCGCCGACGATGGTGATGTCGCCGGCGTCGATGGCTTCCTGCAGCACCTCCTGCTGACCGCCGCGCAGGAAGTCGGCGTTCGGGTCTGTGGGCGAGCCCTTGATCATCACGTAGTTGCCGGTGGGCTGCTGCTCGAAGACGGCGCGGGCCTGCATCCGGCCCACCTCGACGTTGTCGA
>PUNI01000226.1 GCA_003551745.1 Paracoccaceae bacterium
GGCGCCGAGATGGCCGAGACCCAGAGCGTCGTGATCATCGAGTTCCAGGCCGAGCCGAAGAGCCGCAGGCCCTGCTCGGTGATCTCGAAGGAAAACGCCGTCCATAGATGCGCGGTGGAGGGGGTGAGGTCCCACCGGCCGATGTCATGGACGAAGCCGCCCGCCACCACGATGGAATAGATTCCGAGGGTGAAGAGCGCAAACGGCACCACGGCGAGGATCGCCGCCCAGCGGATGAGCGTGGGCACCGGCGGGTGCAGGCCGGCATCGGACTTGCCCGTGACCGTGACGTAGGATGCCTTGCCCAGCCAGCGATTCTGCAGCCAGAAGGCCACCAGCGTCAGCGATAACAGCACCAGCGACAGCGTTGCCGCCTGTCCCAGATCATGCCGCGCCCCCACCACGGCGAAGAAGATCCGTGTCGACAGCACCTCGTAGCCGCCGCCCAGCACCAGCGGATTGCCGAAATCCGCAAGGCTCTCGATGAAGGCGAGCAGGAAGGCCGCCGCGAGGCCCGGGCGCAAGAGCGGCCAGGTGACGGTGGTGAAGGTCTTGACCGGGCGCGCGCCGAGGGTGCCCGAGGCTTCCTCCAGCGTTGGGTTGATCGCCTCCAGCGTGCCGAGGAGGACGAGAAAGGTGATGGGCGTGAAGGCCAGTACCTGCGCCATCAGGATGCCAGGCAGGCCATAGACCCAGCGGGTGGGGCGGATGTCGAACAACTCGGCGCCCCAGACGGTGAGCAGGCCGGAGCGGCCTAACAGCACGATGATCGCAACCCCCACCACGAAGGGCGGCGTGATGATCGGCAGGATCGAGATCGCCCGCAGCGTATTCTTCAGCCGGAAATCCGTACGTGCCACCAGCATGGCCAGCGCCAGCCCCAGCAGGGTGGAGATCGTCGCCGCCAGCAGCCCCAGCTGCACCGAGTTGATCACCACCCCGCAGCGTCGCGCAGAGGTGAAGCAGTCGAGCCGCCACAACTCGGGCGCGGTGACGCGGACGAGGAACACGTCGAGCGCCACCCGCCCGTCCGGCCCGATGAAGGCCGCCGCGGCGAGCTTGAGGATTGGAAAGAAGACGAAGGCCGTCAGCAGCGAAACGATCAACACGATGGCAAAGGAGGCGAAGCGCTCTCCGCGGCAGAAGCCGCGGGCGGCCATCCCCTCGGCCAAAAGGCCGAGGAGCGCGAACACGGCGACGAATGCGCCCCAGCCGAAGCCGCGCTGGCCCTCGGCCGCAGCCGGAAACAGTTTCTCCAGTCCCGTCAGCGCCGGCCCGCGCAAGCCGATGGCGAAGCCTTGCGCCAGCGTCAGCACCAGCCCGGCGGTGACAATGGGCAGGAACAGCGGGTGCCGGCGCATGTCGCCCGTGAGCGCCGGCGCCGCCAGGCCCGCCACGGCCAGCCCCGACGGCAGCAGCCAGACCCGCCCAGCGCCGATCTCGGCCAGCGCCGAGGCTGCAAGCGCGGCCTCCAGCCCCTGGCCGCGATACCAGGGCAGCACCGCCACCGCCAACACCAGCAGGGCGAGCCAGCCGATGCTGGCCCGCCCTGCCGCGTCATTGCGCAAACTCGCTGCGATCACCGTCCGAGCGCACCGATCTCGGCATCCCAGCGCGCCAGCAGGCGCGTACGCTCTTCGGAGGAGCCGAATAGGGCGAAGTCGTAGTCGATCAGGTTTATGTCGCCCAGATCGGGGGCCTCGGGGGGCGTGGCGGCGTTCACGTTCGACGGCACCTGAAAGCTGTTCACATCGGCGCCGATCTCCTGCGCCGCGGCCGACAGCGCCCAGTCGTACCAGATGCGCGCGTTCTCGGGGTTCGGACCGCCGGCGATGATCGACATCGAGCCGACCTCGTAGCCGGTGCCCTCGCAGGGGGCCACGGTCACGATGGGTGCACCCTGCACCGCCTGCGCCACAGCGTCGTGCATGAAGACGATGCCCACGGCCGTCTCGCCGGTGGCGGCGGCGCGGATCGGGGCCGAGCCCGACTGGGTGTACTGACTGATGTTCTGGTGCAGCTCGGCCATGAACTCGAACGCCTCGTCCTCGCCGAAAAGCTGCACGAAGGTCGCGAGCATGGTGTAGGCCGTGCCCGAGGAGTTCGGGTTGGCCACCTGCACGTCATCGCGGAACCGTTCGTCAAGAAGGTCCGCCCAGCAGGCGGGGGAGGGATCGCCCACCAGATCGGCGTTGTAGCCGAAGCCCAGCGCGCCGGCGTAGATGCCCACCGTCCGGAAGCCCGACGTTTCGGCCTGCCGCACCGCCCAGTCCTGCAGCTCGTCCAGCATGGGCGAGCGGTACTCCTCGGTCAGCCCCTCCTGCGCCGCCTGCAGATGCGGATCGCCGGTGCCGCCCCACCAGACATCGCCGCGCGGCTGGCCCTGCCCGGCGGCGATCTGGGCAAAGGTCTCGCCCGAGGAGCGGCGCGTCATCAGCACGTTGATGCCGGTCTCGCGCTGAAACGCCTCGGACTGTGCCCGGCACCACGTCTCGTCGACCGAACAGTAGAGCACCAGTTCGCCACTCTGCGCAGCGGCACCCACCGGCAGCAGCGCGAGCGCCGTGGCGGCAAGAAAGGTAGAGCGTCTGGTCATGCGGTGTTCTCCCGAAGACCCGGCGCATGGCCGGGAGAGTGTCCTTGTCTCAGCCGCCCGCGCGCGGCCATGCTCTGACGGATGCGCGTTGCGAGTGCGTTCGATCCGTCTGGTTCGGTGACTAGCGACGAGTCTTGACGTTCCGATGACAGGACCACTCTGCCGGCCGGCCCGCCGCACGCAGCGCGGGCCGGACGCCGACAATGTCGGCGGCCGCCTCGGGATTGCACCGGCGTGTTCCGGCGCAACGACAGCGAAGGAACGGCGGCTGCGGGCGGCAACGTCAACATGATCCTGACCACAGAACCCGACGGGCAGCAGGCGGCGCGCC
>PUNI01000079.1 GCA_003551745.1 Paracoccaceae bacterium
CCGCACCGTCGCAGAAGGAGCCCACGCTGTTCTCGTGCTCGACGGCGCCGGATGGCACGGTGCCAAGGCGCTGAAGGTGCCCGACAACATCACCCTCCTGCCACTCCCGCCCTATGCCCCGGAACTCAACCCGATCGAGAACGTCTGGGCCTACCTCCGCGCCAACCGCCTCGCCATCTCCGTCTTCGAGACCTACGACGAGATCGTCGCCCGCTGCTGTGACGCCTGGAACTTCTTCGTCAACGAAAACGACGCTGTCCGCTCCATCACCAGCAGAGACTACGCAAAAACGGTCAAGAGCTAAGGCCGTTGGCCTGAGATGGTTCTGTGTCGAGCTTCGGGGCGCCGCATAGGTCCGGGCCGTCGCGCTCATGCTTCATCGTCATACGGATACACCAGATGCTGGGACGGTACACCTGAGCCGGGTGCTTGCGGATAGTTGACAGCCGTGCGCCGTTCGCCCGGGCGCCGGCGTCGTCGGTCCCATCCGGTGGACAGGGTCGGCGATCGCAGTGGCCGGCCCGTGCCCGGCAAACGCACCGGGTCAGCAGGGCCGCGGGCGCGGCGGCTCCAGCCTCAGGCGTGAATCGCGCCGTCGCCGCAGGCGAAGGCGGCCTCGCGCACAGCCTCGGAATAGGTGGGATGGGCGTGGCAGGTGCGGGCGAGATCCTCGGCCGAGGCCCCGAACTCCATCGCCACGCAGATCTCGTGGATCAGATCGCCGGCCATCGGGCCGATGATATGGGCGCCGAGAATGCGGTCGGTCTCGGCGTCGGCGAGGATCTTGACGAAACCCTCGGCGGCGAAATTGGCCTTGGCCCGGCCGTTGCCCATGAAGCTGAACTTGCCGGCCCGGTAGGCGCGCCCGGCCTCCTTCAGGCTTTCCTCGGTCTCGCCGACGCTGGCCACCTCGGGATGCGTGTAGATCACGCCGGGGATCACCCCGTAGTTCACATGCCCGGCCTGCCCGGCGAGGATCTCGGCCACCGCATAGCCCTCGTCCTCGGCCTTGTGGGCCAGCATCGGGCCCGGCACGACGTCGCCGATGGCATAGATGCCCTTGACCGAGGTCTCGAACCGCCCATTGACGGCGATCTGACCGCGCCGCGTCATCTCCACGCCCAGCTTGTCGAGCCCCAGCCCCTCGGTGAAGGGCTTCCGGCCGGTGGCGACCAGCACCACATCGGCCTCGGCGGTATGCTCGCTGTCGTCCTTCTGGAGCCGGTAGGTGACCTTGGCCTTGGTCTTCATCGCCTTGACCGACTGCACCGCGGCGCCCAGCAGGAACTCCATCCCCTGCTTCTTGAGGATGCGCTGGAAGGTGCGCGCCACCTCCATGTCGTTGCCGGGAATGATCCGGTCGAGGTATTCCACCACGGTCACCTTTGCCCCCAGGCGCGCGAAGACCGAGCCCATCTCGAGCCCGATCACCCCGCCACCGATGACCATCACATTGCCCGGCGGCCGGCCGAGGCTCAGCGCTCCGGTGGAGGTGACCACCACCTTCTCGTCCACCTCAACGCCCGGAAGACTGGCGCTGTCCGAGCCGCTGGCGATGACGATGGCGCGGGCCTCGTGCACCTCGTCGCCGACCTGCACCTTGCCCGCCGAGGGCACCGAAGCCCAGCCCTTGATCCAGTCCACCTTGTTCTTCTTGAACAGGAACTCGATACCCTTGGTGTTCTGGCCGATGGTGTCGTCCTTGTAGGCCTGCATCGCCTTCCAGTCGACCTTGGCCTTCACCCCTCCGATCCCCATGGACGCGAAATTGTGCTGGGCCTCGTGCAGCATGTGGGTGGCGTGCAGAAGCGCCTTCGAGGGGATGCAGCCCACATTCAGACAGGTGCCGCCCAGGGTCTCGCGGCCCTCGACGCAGGCGGTGCGCAGGCCGAGCTGGGCTGCCCGGATGGCGCCGACATAGCCGCCGGGGCCGGCGCCGATGAAGATCACGTCATAGCTTGCCATGGGGTCTCCTGTGGCCCTCGGGCCGGTCTGGGTTTCAACCGCGGGGCGGCGCCGCCGCGGCCGGAGGCGGGTATCGGTCGAGGCGTCACAGCAGCGCCGCGACGAGCATGATCAGCGTGGCGGCGAAGCCGACGGCCCAGATCAGCGACCGGCCCGGGTTCCAGCCGTAGAGATAGGCCGGCACATAGAGGACCCGCGCCCCGAGATAGACCCAAGCGCAGGCGACCGTCAGCCCGCTCGACTTGCCCGCCAGCGCCAGCGCGACGACGGCCACGATGAACAGCGGGAATGTCTCCAGATGGTTCGCGAAGGCGCGCCGCAGCCGCGCCAGACCCGGTGAAAGCTCCCGCGGCGGCGCGTCATCGCGCGGGGTAAGGAAATACTCGGTGCCGATCTCTAGATTGGCGCGCACGGCCACCCAGCAGAAATGCACCACCAGAAGCAGCGCGGCAATCACGAGAACGGTCAGTTCGGGCGTCATCACAGAAGCACTCCGGAAAGCATCAGGAGAAGACCGATGCCTGCGACATACCAGAACACCGTGCGCAGCCAAGGGATGCCCGCGGCATAGGCGGGCAGATAGGCGAGCCGGCCACCGAGGAACATCGCGATCCCGACCTCGACCACCGTGCCAACCCGCCCGGCCAGATGCGCGACGAGCGCAAGCGCGAGGAACACCGGCGCGGACTCGAGCAGGTTGTCGAGGGCCCGCCGCAGCCGGCCGTGCACCGGGGCGAGCGTCACCGGGTGGTCGCGCGGCCCCACCGACCATGCATTGCCAGCGGCCTGCTTCAGCGCCAGCCCCTGCACGCCGATGTGCAGCAGCACCAGAACGGCCAGCCCGACGAGCCCCCAGAGTGCGCTGTCCATGTCGCCGCTCATCCCTCGAAGCCCCGCTGTCGGGCCTCGCCGATCAGCTTCGCCTGGCTGAGGCCGGACCGCTGCCGGCGCGCGTCGGCGG
>PUNI01000561.1 GCA_003551745.1 Paracoccaceae bacterium
AGAGGAGGTGGGGGATGCCGTCGTAGACGGAGAGTTCGAGCATCTTGGGGTCGATCATGATCAGCCGGCATTCCTCGGGCGTGAGGCGGTAGAGGAGCGACAGGATCATGGTGTTGATGGCGACGGATTTGCCCGAGCCGGTGGTGCCGGCGATGAGGAGGTGGGGCATCTTGGCGAGGTTGGCGACGACCGGTTCGCCGCCGATGCCCTTGCCGAGCGCGAGCGGCAGCCGGGCCTGGCTGTCGCCGTAGTCGCGGGCCGAGAGGATCTCGCGCAGCACCACCTTCTCGCGGTGGGCGTTGGGCAGTTCGATGCCGATCACCGAGCGGCCCGGCACGGTGGAGACTCGGGCCGAGAGCGCCGACATCGAGCGGGCGATGTCGTCGGCGAGCCCGATGACCCTGGAGGCCTTGAGGCCCGGCGCCGGTTCCAGCTCGTACATGGTGACCACGGGGCCGGGCCGGACCGAGGTGATCTCGCCCTTCACGCCATAGTCGTCGAGGACGCTTTCCAGCATCCGGGCGTTCTCTTCCAGCGCCTCGTCGGACAGGGGGTGGCGGGTGATCGCCTCGGCCGGGGTCAGGAGCGACAGCGGCGGCAGCTCGTAGTCGGGTGCCGTGTCGTCAAAGGCGAGGCCGGGCTGGGCCTCGGCCCGGGCGCGGCGCGAGGGCTGCGGCCCGGGGCCGGGATGCTGGACCATGCGGCGCTGGGCGGGCTCGGGCCGCGGCGGTTGGGCGTGATCCGGCGCCAGGCCGAGTGCGCCGGCGTCATCGGCGTCGGGGAGGTCTTCGGAAGAGGCATCGGACGAAAGCTCGGCCGGCTCGCGCAGGACCGGGGGCTCGGCGCGGAGGGCGGCGGAGGGGAGCGGGCCCGTTCGGCGGCTGCGGATCGCATCCAGGATGCGGGCGCGCACGCGTTCGGCGCCCGGGGCCGGGGTGTCGGCCGCAAAGCCGCCGTCGACCAGTTCGGGCTCGGGGTCGCGCTCGGGGCCGCGCCGCACGAGTTCGGGCAGCCGGGCGAGCAGACCGGAACGGGTCCGGGGCTCGGTGGCGGCTTCGGCTTCGGGGGAGGGCTGCGCCGCGGCGCGGAGCACCGGGGTGGCGCTGTTGCGGGGCAGGTTGGCGGATCTGGCGGCTAGGCGGCGGCGGTCCAGCCTGGCCTGTGCGGCCCCGAGGGCGCCAGCGGCGGCCTTGCGCAGAAGGGACAGCCCGGCGGCATAGGCGAACACGATGCCCAGCAGCAGGAAGCGTCCGGTGCTGCGCAATTCGGTCCGCGTGCAGCCCATGACATAGAGCCCCAGAACCAGCGCCCCGGCCGCCGAGGCCAGCGAGAGCGCCTTCAGCGCCGTGCCCATGGGCAGCGGCAGCAGACCGAGAAGCGCGCCGAGGATCGTGTCGCCGAAGAGCCCGCCCAGCCCGAAGGAATGGCCCCAGCCCGGCCCCGGCACCAGGGTGGCGGCATGGGCGGCGGCCAGTGCCACCGCGATCGGGGTCAGCACCGCGCGGCTGAGCGCGCGTTCGCCGCCGCGGTGGAGCAGGAACCGCAGGCCCCAGGCCGCCAGCAGCAGCGGGATCGCCCAGGCGCCGATGCCGACGATGATGAAGAGCGCCGAGGCGATGCCGGCGCCGAGGCGGCCCAGCAGATTCTCGGCCGGCGCGTCCGTGGCGGCCATCCAGTTGGGATCGTCGGGCACGTAGGAGCCGAGCATCGCAGCCGCCAGACCCGCCAGCGCGACAAGGCTCAGCCCGATCAGTTCCCGCCCGCGTCGTTGCAGCATGCTGCGGGTCGCGCTGTCTAGAAGCGGGTCGCGGGGGCGGTCGTTCCAGGTTGCCATGCGGGATCCCTCCGTCAGCCGTAGAGGCAGGCGCGCAGCCGCTCGAGCCCGTCGCGCATCTCGTCGAGCGGCGCCACCATCGCCACCCGTATATGGCCGGCGCCGGGGTTGGCCCCGTCGATCTCGCGGGCGAGAAAGGCCCCGGGCAGGACGCGCACGCCGGCCTCCTGCCAAAGCCGCCGCGCGGCGGCCTCGCCGTCGCCGTCCGGGGCCGGAAGCCACAGGAAGAAGCCGGCGGCGGGCGGGACATAGCCTGCCACGCCGGCGAGGATCTCGTCGGCGGCGGCGTATTTCGCGGCGTAGAGCCCGCGGCTTTCCGCGACATGGGCCTCGTCGGCCCAGGCGGCGGCGGCGACGGCCTGCAGGGGCAGCGGCAGGGGTGCGCCGGCATAGGCGCGCAGGCGCTTCATCCGCGCGAGGCATGCCGGCCCTCCGGCCACGAAGCCCGAGCGCAGCCCCGGCATGTTGGAGCGTTTCGACAGCGAGTTGAACACGATGACCCGTTCCGGATCCGCCCCGGCCTCGGCGGCGAGTTCCAGCCCGCCCGGCGGCGGCGCGTCGCGCCAGATCTCGGAATAGCACTCGTCGGAGAGGATGCGGAAATCATGCCGCTCGGCGAGGCGCAGGAGCCGGTGCCAATAGGGCCGGTTCGCCACCGCACCCTGCGGGTTGGCGGGCGAGCAGAGGAAGGCGAGCGCGGTGCGGTCGAGGATCTCGGCCGGCAGGGCGCCATAGTCGGGCAGGTCGCCGGTCTCCGAAGTCGCCGCCACATAGACCGGCTCGGCGCCCACGGCGAGGGCCGCCACCGCATAGACCTGATAGAAGGGGTTCGGGATCAGCACGACCGGGCGCTGCCCGCGCTTCTCTTCCGGGCATAGTGCGAGCACGGCATTGAAGAGCCCCTCGCGGGTACCGTTGAGCGCCATGATCTGGCTCTCGGCATCGAGCGCGATGTCGTAGCGCCGCGCGACCCAGCCTGCGATCGCGTCGCGCAGCTCCGCGCTGCCGTCGTTGGGGGGATAGACCGCGAAACCGTCGAGCGACGCACGCAGCGTGGCGTCGAGGAAGGCCGGCATCGGATGGCGCGGCTC
>PUNI01000029.1 GCA_003551745.1 Paracoccaceae bacterium
CACCACCGCCACGGCAAGCCGCCACCTCGGCAGCCGGCGCCAGACTGTCACCCTGATGCCGCGCCGCGGCAAGGATCAGGCGGCGTGCTCGGCCACGAATTTCTCGGCATCGAGCGCGGCCATGCAGCCCATGCCGGCCGAGGTCACCGCCTGCCGGTAGTGATCGTCGGTGAGGTCGCCGGCCGCGAAGACGCCCGGCACCGAGGTGCGGGTGGTGCCGGGCTCGACCCAGACATAGCCGCCCTCGCGCATCTTCAGCTGGTCCTTGACCAGCGCCGAGGCCGGGTCGTGGCCGATGGCGATGAAGACGCCGGCACAGGGGATCTCGGTGATCGCGCCGGTCTCGACATGGCGGGCCTTGACACCGGTGACGCCCTTGGGGTCGTCCTCGCCCACGACCTGGTCGAGCACATGGTTCCACAGAACCTCGATCTTCGGGTTTGCGAACAGCCGCTCCTGCATGATCTTCTCGGCCCGAAGGCTGTCGCGCCGGTGGATCAGCGTGACCTTGGTGGCGAAGTTGGTCAGGAACAGCGCCTCCTCGACCGCGGTGTTGCCGCCGCCCACCACCACGACCTCGCGGCCGCGATAGAAGAAGCCGTCGCAGGTGGCGCAAGCCGACACGCCGAAACCCTGGAATGCCGTCTCGCTGGGCAGCCCCAGCCAGCGCGCCTGCGCGCCGGTGGCAAGGATCAGCGCATCGGCGGTGTAGGTGGTGCCCGAATCGCCGGAGGCCCGGAACGGCCGCTGCGCGAGATCCAGCGCCATGACGTGATCCGAGACGATCTCGGTGCCCATGGCGCGGGCGTGCTCCTCCATGCGCACCATCAGGTCCGGGCCCATCACCATGCTGTCGCCTGGCCAGTTCTCGACCTCGGTGGTGATGGTCAGCTGCCCGCCCGGCTGGATGCCCTGCACCAGCACCGGCTGCAGCATGGCCCGCGCGGCATAGACCGCCGCGGTGTAGCCGGCCGGCCCGGAGCCGATGATCAGAACCTTGCTGTGGCGCGTCTCGCCCATCGCCGTCATCCCCTCATATCAATTTTGCTGCATATGTATGATCCGCAGCGGCCTTGCAAGCCGTCCGGAGCGGGGATGCACCGGCGCCGGTGCCGACGCAAGACGCGTCCCCGCGCCGTCGTATTCTTGCGCATTCGCGAAACAATGTTGCGCATGCCGACCCCTGCGCCTAAGGTCTGCCAGCGCGTCCACACATCTCGGAGACCCCGATGCCGGGCAGCCGCCTCGATCCGATCGATCGCAAGATCCTGTCCGAGCTGCAGGCCGACGGGCGGATGACCAATGTCGAGCTCGCCCGCCGCGTCGGCATCTCCGCCCCGCCCTGCCTGCGCCGGGTCCGCACGCTGGAGGAGCAGGGCTACATCCGCGGCTACCACGCCGATGTCGATCCGCGCCGTCTGGGCTTCGAGGTGCAGGTCTTCGCCATGGTGGGGCTGCACAGCCAGGCCGAGGCCGACCTCACCGCCTTCGAGAACCGCTGCCGCGCCTGGCCGCTGGTGCGCGAGTGCCACATGCTCAACGGCGAGATCGACTTCATCCTGAAATGCGTCGCGCCCGACCTGTCGACCTTCCAGCGCTTTCTCACCGAAGAGCTGACGGCCGCCGAGAACGTGGCGAGCGTCAAGACCTCGCTGGTGATCCGCGGCGCCAAGGAGGCCCCCGGCGTGCCCTTCGACGTGCTCGAGGAGCGCGTCGCCCGGCTGGCCTGATCCCGCCCGGGCGCGCCTAGAGCCGGATCGCCGAGATGAGCCGGCCGTAATCGGCCTCGCCTTCATGGGTGGCGCGGCGGAACGAGAAGAACAGCTCCGGGTCGGAATAGGTGCAATGGCGCGTCCATTCGGCGCTGCCCACGCCGACGGCGCGCAGCCGGTCCAGCCCGTATCCTGGCAGGTCGAACAGCATCCGGTCGCCCGCCCCCTGCGCGAAGAAGCGGTGGCTGGCCGGGTCCTCGGCGAGGAAGGCGTCGAGGAACTCGGGACCGACTTCATAGGCGCGCTGGCTGATGGTGGGGCCGATCACCGCGACCATCCGCTCAGGGCGCGCGCCGAGCCGCGTCATCGCCGCCACCGCCTCCTCCAGAACGCCGGCCAGCGCGCCGCGCCAGCCCGCGTGCACCGCGCCCACCACGCCCGCCTCGGGATCGGCGATGAGCACCGGCTGGCAATCGGCGGTAAGCACGGCCAGCGCCACGCCGGGCGTCGCGGTCACCAGCGCATCGGCCCGCGGCGGCGCCTCCGGCGGCACCTCCACCACCGCCACATCGGCCGAATGCACCTGATGCGCGGTGACGAGGTAATCGGTTGCCACCCCCATCGCTGCGGCGACACGGTCGCGGTTGATCCGCACGGCATCCGACAGATCCGACGAACCGCCGCCGCAGTTCAGCCCCCGGAACACCCCCGACGAGGCCCCGCCCTTGCGCGTGAAGAAGCCGTGGCGCAGGGGCGTCAGCGGGCGGGCGGTGAGGATCTCCATCATCAGGGGCCTTCCCCGGGGTCGAATCCTGCCAAGGGCGGCGTGGCCGGCGGAGAGACGCCGAGCACCTGGAAGAGCCTCCCCATTTCCTCCGGATGGGTCAAGCGGCGATGCCCGGCCAGATGCGCCTTCAGCGCCGGCCCGGCGAGTTTGGCGGCCAGCCGCGCGGTGCGCTGCGCGATGCCGAGGCGCTCGAGGAACACGCCCTGCGGCGTCGGACCGGCCGGCACCGCGCCTGCGGCCCGCACCGCCTCTGCCAGCAGCTCGAAATCGACATGCGCCGTCAGGTCGGCCTCGCCGGGATGGGCCAGAGGATCGTCGAAGGCCCCCGCGTGCAGCGCCTGCAGCGTATCCCCGCGGGATCGCCAGCCGCCGTAATCGACGATCAGCGCCGCCCCGCCCTGCGCGGCGATGCGCGCGCCGATCTC
>PUNI01000025.1 GCA_003551745.1 Paracoccaceae bacterium
AGCCGTAGGTTCGGCGCAGCCGAAGCCGTTAGTCACACCTTCCCCCAAAAGCGCGTCCAACCCCTCGTTCATGGCGACTCTCACTTATCCGTAACTGCGTGGTCGGGCTTTGACCCCTTGTGGCTGATCCGGTTCGTTATCTCACTGGCAACCCGCTGCCCCCAGAGGTCGAAGTCGCCGGCCTCCTCCACCTCGACGGTGACGAGGTCGCCGGGGGCCAGCCCATCGAAACCCGCGTCTATGAAGAGGTTGCCGTCGATCTCGGGCGCGTCGACCATGGAGCGGCAGGTGGCGCCCTCGGCATCGACCGCATCGACGATCACCGGCAGACGCACATGGCGGTTGCTGCGGGTGGAGGGCGAACGGTCCAGCAGCCGCCGCAGATCGACCTTGTGCGGGCTCGGTCAGGATGAAGGCACGGCGGGCCGCAGCGTTCTGGCGCGCAAGGCGGCAACAGCTGCGTGCGGAAGGGTCCGTTTGGACTGCGGGGGGTCACAAAGGGTTGTGCGGGTTTGCGTGGGCGCGGTGTCTGCTCTACGCTCCTCATCAATGGGCAATTGGCCCAGCATCGTCCGCTCATGTGGTTCGTCCGGGAGTTGCGCAGATGGCAGTGCAGCCTGTCTTCGGAAGGGGGCTCGTGCGTGCCGCTGCCGTGGGTCTGGTCGCGCTGGCGGGTTGGCCGGCCGTGGCCGGAGCGCCGGGCGCCACGCCGGATGTCGGCGACCGCAGGGGCGGGCTGGTCGACGAGATCGTGTTCGCCACCGAGGGGGATGCGGCCCGGATCGCCGGGCTGATCGCGGACGGGTCCTTCCAGCTCTCGGCGCAGGGGATCACGGACCAGACGATCTTTCAGCGCATCCGCGAATCCGACGCGGTGGATTACGACCTGTCCTTCGGCGGGTCGGTCGAGCTGACGATGAACCCGGTGGGGCCGGAGTTCGCCGACGGCTCGCTCAACCCCTTCCATGTGCCCGCGATCCGGGAGGCGCTGAACTGGCTGATCGACCGGCGCTTCGTGGCCGAGGAGATCTTCGGTGGCCTCGCCCGGCCGCGCATCCTTCCGATCGGCACGGCGGTGCCAGACATGGCCCGGCTGGCGGGCGAGGCCCGGGCGATCGAGGTGCGCTATCAGCCCGACCGCGCCCGGGCCCTGGCGGTGATCGACGCGGAGATGGAGGCGCTGGGGGCGGAGCGGCGCGGCGACGTCTGGCACTACAACGGCCAGCCGGTGACGCTGCGGGTGCTGATCCGGTCCGACGACGTGCGCCGGCAGGTCGGGGATCATGTCGCCAATCTGCTGGAGGATGCTGGCTTCCAGACCGAGCGGCTCTATCGCGGGGCCGACGAGGCCTCGCGGATCTGGATCGCGTCGGACCCGGCGGCGGGGCAGTGGCACCTCTATACCGGCGCCTGGGTGTCCATCCTGGTGCGGCGGGACAGTTCGGATGATTTCGATTTCTACTTCACGCCGCGGGGTCGGGCAGACCCGCTGTGGCAGGCCTACACGCCGGCGCCGGAATTCGACGAGGTCGCCGCGCGCCTCAGCCAGGGCGATTTCACCGATCTGGAGGAGCGCGCGGCGCTGATGGCCCGGGCGCTGGAACTGGCGATGGAGGACTCGGTGCGGGTCTGGCTGGTCGATCAGTCGCAGATCGTGCCGCGGGCGGCCTCGGTGCAGGTCGCGGCCGATCTGGCCGGCGGGGTGCGGGGCTCGCAGATCTGGCCGCTGACGCTGCGCCATGAAGACGCGGTCGGCGGGCAGATCCGCGTGGCGACGCCGAGCGTGCTGACCGAGCCATGGAACCCGATCGCCGGCACCAACTGGCTGTTCGACCGCATGGTGCTGCGCGCGATAAATGATGCCCCGCTGCTGCCCGACCCCTACACCGGTCTGCACCGCCCCCAGCGGGTGCAGGAGGCGCAGCTGACGGTGAGGGAGGGCACGCCGGTCTCGTCCACGCTGGACTGGCTGACCGTCGATGTGGTCGACGAGATCGAGGTGCCCGACGACGCCTGGCTTGCCTGGGACGAGAGTGCGGGGCGCTTCCTGACCGTGGCCGAGGCCGGCGAGAGCGGGCTGACGGCGCGGACGCGCAGCACCATCCGCTACGGCGACGATTTCTTCCGCCGGCAATGGCATGACGGCGCGACGATCTCGCCCGCGGATGTGCTGATCTCCTGGGCGCTGACCTTCTCGCGCGCCGATCCCGACAGCCCGCTTTTCGATCCAGGCCATGTGCCGTCCTTCGAGGTGTTCCAGCGGCAGTTCCGCGGCTGGCGCATCCTCTCCACCGATCCCTTCGTGGTCGAGGTCTACAGCGACCAGATCTCGCTCGACGGCGAGAGCATCGTCGCCCAGCGGGCGCCCGGGGTGCTGCCCTGGCATGTGCTGGCGCTGGCGATCCTGGCGGAGCAGGAGGAGGAACTCGCCTTCTCCTCGTCCAAGGCCGACCGGATCAATGCCGAGTGGCTCAGCCTCGTGGCCGGCCCCAGCCTGGCGGTGCTGGACCGGATGCTGGAGCGGGTGCGCGGCGACGGCTACCTGCCGTTTCCGGCCCTGCTGGGCCCCCACGCCGACGCCGAGGAGATCGCCACCCGCTATGAGGCCATTGCCGACTGGCGGGCCGCGCGGCGCCATTTCCAGATCGGCGACGGGCCGTATTTCCTGCACTCCGTGCATCCGGTCGAAGGCGCGCTGGTGCTGCGGCATTTCGCAGGCTTTCCGGACCCCGCGGACCGCTGGCTGGGTTTCGCCGACCCGCCGATCCCGGATCTCGATCTCGACGGCCCGCTGATCGTCGAGCAGGGGCAGGCGGCGCGCTTCACCATCCGTGCGAGCTTCCAGGGCGAACCCTATGCGGTCGAGGATATCGAGACCGCGCGTTTCCTGCTTTTCGACGCCGACGGGACGCTCACCCGGTC
>PUNI01000476.1 GCA_003551745.1 Paracoccaceae bacterium
GGTCGAGGCCGGCGATCCCACCGGAACCGGCCATGCCGGCGCGGGGCTCGTGGCGGCGATGCTGCTGGCCGGCCCGGATGGCGCGGGCCTCACCGCCCCGTATCTGGCACTGGTGGGCGACTGGCCGGCCGAGGCCCTGACGCCCGACTTCGTCTATCACGCCGAGGGCGAGGTGGCGGTGGCCGGGGCACGGCTGCAGGCGCCGCAGACCGGCACCCCGCTGCACCTGGAGCTCGCGCTGGAGGCCCGGCTCTGCGCGCAGGACATCGACGGGCGGCCCGTCGATCCGCCCGCAGCACCGCGCTGCGTCGATGTCGCGCTGCAGATCGCCACCGCCGCCCTGCCCCACGACCTGATCCCCGATGCGCCCGCGCCGGACCTGCGCGACACCCCGCCCGCCGCAGCCACCGCCGCGCCACCGTCCGGATCGCCGTCCGCGCCCGGCGCGGAGGGCGCGACGCTGGAGGTTCTGGGCTCGGTGACGGGGACGATCGGCAGGACCGAGCGCGCCTGGCTGACATTGCAGGGCGAGATCCGCGGGGTCGCGGGGGCCACGGCCTTCTGGCGCCGCACCGAGATCGCGATCCCCGGCTTCGGCGACACGCTGGGCGCCATGCTCGACGGTCTGCCGGACGCGGAGCGCGCCGAGATCGAGGCCGGGGTCGGCGCGCTCGACGGGCTGCTGCGCGGCGACGGCCCGGCGGCCAAGACGCTGGGGCAGCTGTCCGGGACCCGCGGCGGGGCGCACAGCTACCTCGACCTCACCATCGGCGCCCATGACCCCGACAGTCCCAACATCCTGACCGACGGAACGCTCACGCTCGAAATTTCCCTGCCTGACGATCCGGTCGCGCCGGGCACCGCCCTGCCCGCCACCGTCACCCATGTGGTGAAGGGCGGCAGCCTGGTCCCGCAGCTGTTCTATGTCTCGGGCGAGGACGGCAGCGAGGGCCGCGTCACCTTCGACCGGCTGGAGCTGGAGCCCGGCGGTGGCCATGCCGCGGGTCGGTTCGCGGCGACACTGTGCCGGATGGAGCCCGCCCGGCTGATGGAGGGCGCCGACCTGTCGGACTGCATCCCCGTCGAGGGCATCTTCGACACCGCCCTGGGCGAGGACACCGGGCCCTGACGGCGATGGGCCCCGCGCCGCTTGCGATCGCTTGGCCACCGGCCTTGAGTCGGGGCGGGGCACGGCCGGCGCCACCGCAAATGGCCAACCGGGCCCGCCGTCGCCGGCGGCCCCTGCACCGGACCACCGCCCGCCCCCCCTGCAAGAGGCATCCACCAGGCGCATCGGCCTGCTGACCTGCGCCCTGCTTGCGCCGCTGGCCGCCGCGCCGGCCCTTGCGCAGCGCACCCTCCATATCCCGCAGGAGCAGATCGACGCGCTTCCAGACCCGCGCATGCCCGAGCGCGACATCGACCCGAGCAGCCCCGACGGCGTGATCCGCTCCATGGAGGGCATCGCCGGAGCCGACTGGACCGGCGCTCTGCCCGAGGACCTCGCCGCCCTCTTCGGGGCAAGCCCGATCGCGGCCCATGTGCCGGTGGTCTGGGAGGTCCGCGCCACCGGGGAATTGACCGAGCGGATCTCGGGCCAGGGCACGGCCACCGTCCTCGATCTGGGGGCCATGGGGCAGTCCGGGCGGCAGGTGCATGCGCTGCTGGACAGCCCCACCCGCGACAGGCCGCTGCAGGTCCTTGCCGACCTGCCCGCAGGGGGGGACGGCATCGCGCGCCGGCGCTTCTCGGGGACGGGCACGCCGGCAGCAGCGGGCGTGACCGGCCTCGGCGCGACCACCAACCAATTGTTCCAGCCCGGGCGGCGGCTGGGCCATGCCACCGCGCAAGGCATGTGCAGCAGCGACGTCCTGCCGATGCTGCCGCGCTATCTCCACACCCGGATGGACGGGGGCCATGTGCATGTGCACGACCGCGACGGCCGGCTGCGCCTGGCCTTCTAGGCCCGCGTGGAGGAATACGACAGCCGCACCCGCGCCCCCACCGGCCGCACCGGACGGCTGAACGGCTGGCTGTGCGAGACGGCGCTGCATGCAACCGACCTCGACGGCTGCGCGCTGGAGGAGCCGGTGCTGGAGCTGCTGGCCGTCACCCCGGAGAACCGGCGCGAAAACGTCAACCACCGCAATCCCGCCATCGGTCTGATCTTCAGCGCGCCGGTGGACCTCGGCAGCCTGCAGGAGGGGTTCCGGGTGTTCACCCGGACGCCGGAGCTGTCCCGGATGGACATCGCAGGCCGGATCGTGGTGCAGGGCCCGGACCGCCATGCCGTCCTGCCCGACACCGAACTGCCCGACGGTGCGGACGGCGTGCGCAGCCAGGACGGAGAGGCGCGGCTGGAGGGCGGGCTGCGCTGGCGCTTTTCCACCATGATCTCCGCGGTGGCGACGCCGGCCGAGGGCGCGCCGCTGTCCGGCCTCGACGCCTATCAGACCCTGCGCAACGCGCCCCTGGTGATGGGCAAGCCCGCGCTGCTGCGCCCTGCTGCGCGCTGGACCGGCAACCCTGGGATGCATCCCGACTGGCAGGTGGCCAGCTTTGCCGCCACGCTGGCGGGCTACGCACCGCCCGTGCGCCTGTCCGGCCAGCGCTGCGCGATCCCCGGTCCCGATGACGAAATCCGCATACACCACCACGACATCTTCGGCCCGGACCAGCGCAAGCGGGCCGGGGACAGGGTCAACCTGTTCGGCTGGGTGCCCCGCTGGGAGGGGCCCGACAGCGAGGTCGTGCTGGCTCTCACCCCCACACGACCCCTGGCCCGAAGCGCTGGAGGACGCCGTCTGGACGGTGGAGGGCAGCTTTGCCAACTGGCCCGTCGCGCCCAGCCGGCTGACGATCCGCTACGCCTGTTTCGAGGCGGGTGCCTGGGCCGACGGCGTGCCGCCCGCCGACC
>PUNI01000108.1 GCA_003551745.1 Paracoccaceae bacterium
ACAGTTCGGCTTCGACCTGACCTTCTCCGGTCCGGCCGCGCTCGATCCCGCACCGGAGGCGGCGGGATTCGCGCGGGCGAAGGGCCGCAGCATCGTGATCGAGCGCGACGCGGCACGGGCGGTCGCGCGCGCCGATCTGGTCGTGACCGATACCTGGGTGAGCATGCACGACAGCCAGTCGGCCAAGGAACGCCGGCACAACCTGCTGCGGCCCTATCAGGTGGACGAGGCGCTGATGGCCCGGGCCGCGCCCGACGCGCTCTTCATGCACTGCCTGCCCGCCCATCGTGGCGAGGAGGTCACCAGCGCGGTGATGGACGGCCCGCAATCGGTGATCTTCGACGAGGCCGAGAACCGTCTGCACGCGCAGAAGGCGATCCTGCGCTGGTGTCTGGGCGTCTGAGCCGGTCGCACCCCGGCCCGCTCCCCTCGGCGGGGATCAGAAAGGCAGGACCACCGGCACCATCGCCACCACCACGACAAGGGTGATGAGCGTGAACGGCACGCCGATGCGCACGAAATCGAGGAACTTGTAGCCCCCCGGCCCCAGCACGAGCGTGTTCACCGGCGAGGAGACCGGGGTCATGAAGGCCGCCGAGGCCGCCAGCGCCACGGTCATGGCGAAGGGATAGGGCGAGATCCCCAGGCTGTCTGCCACCGCCATCGCCACGGGTGCCATCAACACCGCGGTCGCGGTGTTCGAGATGAAGAGGCTGAAGATCGAGGTCGTGGCAAAGATCGCAGCCAGCAGCACGCGGGGGCTCGCCTCTCCGGCCAGATGAACGAGACCGGCCGCAGCCAGATCCACGCCGCCGGTGCGCTGCAGCGCGATCGAGAAGGGCAGCATGCCGATGATGAGCACAAGACTCTTGAAATGCATGGAGTTGTAGGCACCGCTCATGTCGATGCAGCGAAACAGGCCGAGGGCCAGACAGGCCAGCAGCACCGCATGCACATTGGGCAGGATTCCGGTGACCATCGCCAGCACCATCAGGCCGACGACCGCCAGCGCATAGGGCGCCCGCTGGGCCTCGGGGGCGATGTTCTCGGCCTCGGCCGGCATGTCGAGCATCAGAAGCTCGCGCCGCTCGCCCTGCATCCGCCGGATCGCACGCCACGGCCCCATCAGCAGCAACGTGTCGCCGGGACGCAGCCGCTCGTCCTTCAGCGCCCCGGCAACCGGCCGGAGCCCGTGCTTCATGCCGATCACGGCGAGGTCGTGGCGCGACCGTATCCGCGCCTCGCTCACTGTCTGGCCGACCAGCGGAGAGGTCGGCGGAACCATCGCCTCGGCCAGACCGACCTCGCGCGCCCGGTCGGTGAACCAGGCACCCGATAGTGACAGGGTCGCAAGGCCCCACCGGCTGCGGAAGCCGTCCAGATCGAAACGCTCCTCCATGATGTCCACCAGCAGCACGTCGCCCGTGCGCAGCACCGTATCGGCCTTCGGCCGGCGCACGCTCACCCCGGCCTTCGTCATGCGCTCGACCGCGAGGATGTTGACGCCCTCGGTGGCGCGCAGGTCGAACTCCGCCAGCGGGCGGCCCACGAGGGCGGACCCGGCCTCGACCTGCAGCCGGGCTTCCCGCTGGGCCAGCCCGTAGTCCTCCACCCAGTCGGCCAGGCTGCGCCGGGCGGGATCGGGCGGGGCGACCTCGGCGCCGCCGATGAAGCGGCGCACGGCGAGCATGTAGAGGATGGCCAGCGCGAGGATCGGCACCCCGAAGGGGGTGAAGTCGAAGAAGCCGAACCCGTCCTCGCCCCTGCGGACAAGTTCGCCGTGCACGATCAGGTTGGGCGGCGTGCCGATCAGTGTCAGCATCCCCGAGATCAGCGCCGCCATGGAGAGCGGCATCATCAGCCGCCCGGCCGCCACCCGCGCAACCCGGGCGATGCGCAGGATCATGGGAATGAAGATCGCCACGACCCCGGTGGAAGACATGATCGAGGACAGCGAGGCCGCACCGATCATCAGGAAGGTGATCAGTCGCGGCTCCGAGGTGCCCGCCCGCGCCGCTACCCAGTCGCCGATCTTCTGGGTCACGCCGGTGCGCACCAGCGCCTCGCCGACGACGAAGAGCCCGGCGATCAGGATGACGTTGGAATCCGAGAAACCGGACAGCGCCTCGGAGATCGAGATCACCCCGGTGAACGGCAGCGCCACCATCACCATCACCGCGACCACATCCATCCGCGGCCGGTTGAGCGCGAACATCACCACCGCCGCCACCAGCACGGCAAGGACGAGGGCAAGATCGGTGCTCACGCCCGGCGTCCCGCGGGCTGGGTTGCATGCTGGAAAGCTGGCATGATCGGGCCTCGGGCTGTGGGCGGTGCGGCGGCACTATGGCCATGCCCGGGTTGAATGGAAAGCCGGGCGCCGGCATTGACAGCCCGCTCGAGCCCGGCCACCAGTGAGGCTGCGGAAATCCGAGGCAGGGATGAAACGATCGCGCATCAACAGGGCCCTGGCCGAGGCGCGCGAGATGGCGCGCGCACAGGGCTTTGCCTTGCCCGAATGGGCGGACTGGGGCCTTGCCGAGCATGCCGCCAACCCCGAACAGTCGCGGTTTCTCGCCGAGCGCCAGATCGGCTGGGACGTCACCGATTTCGGCTCGGGCCGCTTCGAGAGCCGCGGCCTGACGCTCCTGTGCCTGCGCAACGGCATCCAGGGGCGCGACGACGAGCGACCCTATGCCGAGAAGCTGCTGTTCGTCGGCGAGGATCAGGAGACGCCGTTCCACGCCCACAAGGTGAAGCTCGAGGACATCATCGTGCGCGGCGGCGGCGCGCTGATGGTGGAGTTCACGCGCACGGGCAGCTTCGATCTGGGCGACTGGACGCCGCGGGTCGACGGCCGGGCCGTCGAAGCCTTCGACGGGCCGATCCGGATCACCGCCGGCGCCTCGATC
>PUNI01000127.1 GCA_003551745.1 Paracoccaceae bacterium
CAGGCGCCGGGCCTATGCCCGGCCACTCTCGGGCCGTCCGGCCAAGGCGCGGCATCTGGAGGCCGCGCTGACTGCGGCGCGGTCCGCGCTCGGCGCCGCCGCGCGGCCCGCTGCCCTGTGGCGGTCAGCGTCGGCGCGGGCCGAGGGCGCCATGGTGACGCTTGACGGCCTGAGATTGACCGCGCCTCGGCTGGCTGCGGAGATCACCGCCGGCGGGCAGCCGCTTCTGTGGCTGTGCACGCTCGGCGAGGATCAGGCCAGGCTCGGGGCAAGCGCGGAGGGGGATTACCTGCGCGCCCATGTGACCGCCGATCTGGCGCAGGCTGCGCTCTACGCTGCCGCCCGGGCGGTGCACGCCGAACTGGCCGCGCGGCATCCTGCCGCGCGGCTGGTCCGGGTGTCGCTTCGCGAAGCCGAGGGACCCCGCTGGAGCCCCGGTGCCGTGGCCCGGCTGCTCCCGCTCTTCGGCCCCGACCCGCTCGGCGTGCGCCAGACCGACGGCGGCAGCTTCCTGCCGGTGCACACGCTGCTCGGGGTGGTGGTGGCGCACCCGGACGGGGGCGCCGCCTGAATGCCGCGATCAGCGTTTCGAGAACTGGAAGCTGCGCCGCGCCTTGCGCTTGCCGTATTTCTTCCGCTCCACCACCCGGGCGTCCCGGGTAAGGAAGCCGGCCGCCTTCAGCGACGGGCGCAGGCCTGGATCGTAAAGCTGCAGCGCCTTGGAGATGCCGTGCTTCACCGCCCCGGCCTGGCCCGAGAGGCCGCCGCCCTTGACGGTGGCCATCACGTCGAACTCGTCGACGACGCCCGCCACCTGGAAGGGCTGGCGCAGGATCATCTGCAGCACGGGACGGGCAAAATACTTGTCCATCTCCTTGCCGTTCACAACGACACGGCCGTTGCCCGGCTTGATCCAGACCCGCGCCACGGCGTCCTTGCGCTTGCCGGTGGCGTAGGAGCGGCCCAACGCGTCGCGCACAGGCTCGCGCGGACCCTCGACCTCGGTGGCCGTGGCCGGGGGCGGGTTGCCCAGGGCGAGATCTTCGAAAGACTTGACTTCGGTCGCCATGCTCATGCGCTCCGGGTGTTCTTGGGATTGAGGGCGCGGACATCCAGCACCTCGGGCTGCTGGGCCTCGTGCGGATGCTCGGCGCCGGCATAGACGCGCAGGTTGGTCATCTGCTGGCGCGACAGCTTGCCGCCGGGCAGCATCCGCTGCACCGCCTTCAGCACGACGCGCTCGGGGTGCTTGCCCTCGAGGATCTGGCGCGCGGTGCGGCTCTTGATCCCGCCGGGGTAGCCGGTGTGCCAGTAATAGGTCTTCTCGGCGCGCTTGCGGCCGGTGAGCTGCACCTTGTCGGCGTTCACGATGATGACGTTGTCGACCATGTCCATGTGCGGCGTGAAGCTCGGCTTGTGCTTGCCGCGCAGGCGCATGGCGACGATGGGGGCGAGCCGGCCGAGCACGACGCCCTCGGCGTCGATCAGGATCCACTTCTTGTGGATGTCCGCCGGCTTGGCAGAGAAGGTTTTCATGATGCGTTCCGTTGTGCCAGTGGCAGGCCGCCCGCCCACCCGAATTGCGATGCCGCCTTCTACACTGTCGCACCGCAGGGTCAAGCGCATCGCGGCGGAAATAATGCAGCTGCATCAATTCCCTGCAAACAAGGTATCCTGATACCCTATCGCAGCCGCGGCGGCCGTGCCGGGTCGGTCCCGGGCGCGACGGGCGCGCCGCGGGCGGGCGGCGCGGGCAGGTCGAAGCGCAGGCCGACGCGCGCCAGCCGGTCCGCCAGGGGATCCCCTGCGGCGACGAAGGCCACGTCCACGGGCCCCGCGTCCTCCACGCCCGACAGACGCACCGCCTCGGAAAGCGCCAGCGCCAGCGCCGCCTCGGCCCCCGGTGCAGCGCCGGTCAGCGCCAGAAGATGCCCGCGGGTGCCGTCGCGGTGGGTGACGCCGGCGAGCCAGGCGGTGCGCGCCAGCCCCGCCGCCCGGGCAAGCCGCGCGTCGATCGCCGCCACCAGCGCCTCGGGCAGCCAAGGCGGATGCAGCGCCTCGGGCGACGCCACCAGCTCCTCCGGCCCCGCACCCAGGTGATCGGCGAGCCAGGCCAGTACCTCCGGCGGCAGCAGCTGGGCCGAGGGCGCCACGTCGAAGTTCAGCCCCAGCCCCAGATCCTGCCCGGCGAGCAGCGCCACCAGCCGGCGGCCTGGCAGCGCGGCATAGGGCACAGGCACCCGGGCAAATGCGGCCAGGCGGGCCTCGCTGTCGAAGGCCAGAACGATGGTGCCCTCCTCCAACTCGAACAGCCGCGGCGAGAGCGTGTCGCCCACCGGCTCCGCGTCGAGCAACAGAAACAGCGCGCTCTCGGCCAGCCGGGCATGGAAGGCCAGCCGCGCCGCCGCGTCGTCGGGTGCCGCCGCCATGGCGGCGTGGGCCCGGTCCAGCGCGGTTTCGGCAGGAAGGCGGTCAGTCATCCTCGAGCACCTCCCGCAGCGCGCGGCGCAGCGCCGGCACCAGTTCGGCCTCGAACCAGGGGTTGCGCTTGAGCCACGCGGTGTTCCGCCACGAGGGGTGCGGCAGGGGCCAGATCCCCGCGGCAGCGTGATCGCGCCAGGCTGCCACCGTCCCGGTCACGCTGGCACGCCCTCCCAGATGCCAGCGCTGCGCCGCCCCGCCGACGGCCAGCACCAGCCGCAGATGCGGCAGCGCCGCCAGAGCGCGGTCGCGCCAGGTGGCGGCGCAGACCGGCGGCGGCGGCAGGTCGGCGCCGGCCGCGTCATATCCCGGAAAGCAGAACGCCATCGGCACGATGGCGATGCGGCGGCGGTCGTAGAAGGCGGCCTCCGAAAGCCCCAGCCAGGCGCGCAGCCGCACGCCCGAGGGATCGCGGAAAGGCTCGCC
>PUNI01000482.1 GCA_003551745.1 Paracoccaceae bacterium
AGCCTTCTCGTCGGCATCGGCGAAGATCAGGTTGGCGCCCTTGCCCCCCAGTTCCAGATGCACGCGCTTCAGCGTCTCGGCGGCGTTCTTCGAGATCAGCACACCGGCGCGGGTCGAGCCGGTGAAGCTGACCATGTCGACATCGGGATGGCAGGACAGCTGCGTGCCCACGCCCGGGCCGTCGCCGTTGACGAGGTTGAACACGCCCGGCGGCACGCCGGCCTCGTGAAGGATCTCGGCGAAAAGCAGCGAGGACAGCGGCGCGATCTCCGACGGTTTCAGCACCATGGTGCAGCCCGCCAGAAGCGCCGGGATCGTCTTGAGCGTGACCTGATTCATCGGCCAGTTCCACGGCGTAATCAGCGCGCAGACCCCGACCGCCTCCTGCAGGATGCGGTCCTCCGGCGCGTGGGGGCCGAGCGGCGCCTCGAAGCGGATCTCGTCGAAGGCGCGGATGAAGTTCTCGATATGCCAGCTTCCGGCCGCCACCTGGCTGGAGCGCGCCATGTCGATCGGTGCACCCATCTCGAGGCTGATCGCCTCGGCCATCTCGGCTGCGCGGGCCTCATAGACCTCGCCGATCCGCTTCACCAGCGCCAGACGCTCGGCCGGATCGCTGTAGGCGAAACCCTCGAAGGCGCCGCGGGCGGCGGCCACCGCCGCATCGGTGTCGGCCTGTCCGCCGAGGCTGATGACCGCGCAGGGCTCTTCGGTCGCGGGATCGATCACCGTCACCTCGCGCCCCTCGCGCGGCGCGACCCACTGGCCGCCGATGTAGAACTCGCGTTTCTCGATCATGGGAACCCTCCTGTGTTGCCGGCACAGTGGCACCGCGTCGCCACACCCGCAAGACGGGCTCAGCGCCCCGGGTGACCGAGGCCCCACACACGGGCGACATCGCGGCCGAGCAGCCGGGCCTCTGCGGCGTCGAGCCGGGCCCGCGCGGCCCGGGGATCGGCGCCGTCGGCCAGCGCCCGACGCCACAGCCGCAGGGCGCTGTGCGTGCTCCATGGCAGGGCGGCCTCGCGCAGCCAGGCGCGCAGTTCGGGCGGGGCGCGGTCGAAGGCCTGCATGGGCGCAACCGTGCGGCGGCGGCGCAGGCTCGTGGTCAGATTGGCCGGCATCAGGCTGCCACAATGTCCTCCGCGGCGTCGAGCACCAGAAGCAGCCGCGTCTCGCCGCCCTCCGCGATCGGCGGCGAGCGGTGCAGCAGGCCCACCGGCTCGGGCGCCGGCCAGAGCGCGCCGCGGAACAGCCCGACCTCGCCGAGGGCAAGCGAGTCGATCCGGGCCGGGGTCGCGCCTGGAGGCGCGATGCCGAACTGCGTGCCCTGCCCGCGATAGGTACAGAGAAGTCGCGCCCGCACCCGGTCGAGGTGGAAGCGGCGGCAGGCGTCGGTGTCGATCACGTCGAGCCGCAGCTGCAACCGCGGCACTTCCAGCAGCCCGGCGAAGCGCGCGGCCAGCGCGGCGACATCGGCCGCCAGCGCCGCGCCCCATCCACCGGCAGAGAGGCCGGCCCCGCTGCCGGCTGTCGCCGCGGCCCCCTCCACCGCATCGGCCACCACCTCGGCCACGGACTCGGGCGGCAGTACGACCCGCAGTGCCGGCAGCTTCGCCGGCCCGCAGGCGGCCAGGGCGGCCGCCAGACCAGGATCGAGCTGCCGCGCCCAGATCGCGGCCGCCACGCCCGGCTCGGCAACGGCGGCGAGGGTGGCCGGGTCTGCCCCGCGGCGCACGGCGGTTGCCGCGCTGGCCGTAGATCGCGGCGCCTCGGTCGTGCTGTCCGTCATCTCACACCTCCAAGGATGACCGGCCCCGCAACCTGCCGCCCCGGTGCGACTGGGGCGCAGGCCTCGCAGTCAGGGGTGACCGTCGCGGCGGGCCCTGTCCTGCTTGGCTGCACGCAAAATTCGTGCAGCAGAGACGCCAGTGGCCGCCGGAGCCTCATGCCGCCCGGCGCTGGCCCCAGGCCGGGAACGGATCGGGCAACCCCTTCCACTCCTCGGGTGTAAACCGCGCGGTGGTGGGCGATCCGATCAGGCAGGCGTCGAGCCGCGCGATGATCGCCGCGCGATCCATCCCGGCCCCGATGAACACCAGTTCCTGTCGCCGGTCGCCCCACGGCTCCACCCAGTTCTTCCGCATCTGGGCCAGCGCCTCGGGATGGTCGGGCCAGCGCTCGCGGGGCACGGCGGCCCACCATCCGCCGAGCGGCTTGACCGAGGAAATCGCACCGGCCAGCGAGAACTCCGCCACCCAATTGGGCCGCGTCGCCAGCCAGAAATGCCCCTTGGCGCGGATCACGCCGGGCAGGTCGCCGTTCAGAACGTCGTGGATCTTCTGGGGATGGAACGGACGGCGCGCGCGGTAGACGAAGGACGAGATCCCGTATTCCTCGGTCTCGGGCACATGGTCTGCGAAGCCGTACAGTTCCTTGGCCCAGAGCGGATGCTCATGCGCCTTGTCGAAATCAAAGAGACCCGTGTCGAAGATCCGTCCGTGATCGACAGTTGCGTAATCGGTCTCGATCAGCACCGCATCGGGGTTCAGGGCCTTGATGATCTTGCGCGCCGCATCCACGCGCTCGGGGCCCGCGTCGCTGAGCTTGTTGAGCACCACCACATCCGCGAACTCGATCTGCTCGGTCAGGAGACTGACGAGCGTGCGCTCGTCCTCCTCTCCCAGCGTTTCGCCGCGGTCGGACAGAAAATCGTGGCTGGAGAAGTCCTTGAGGAGATTGACCGCATCGACGACCGTCACCATGGTGTCCAGCCGCGCCACATCCGACAGGCTGTCGCCGTTCTCGGCGCGGAACTCGAATGTGGCGGCCACCGGCAGGGGCTCGGAGATGCCGGTCGATTCGATCAGCAGATAGTCGAAACGTCCCTCCGCCGCGAG
>PUNI01000356.1 GCA_003551745.1 Paracoccaceae bacterium
CCTGCACCGGGGTGGCGCCCTGCGCCGCCGCCTCCAAGGCGACCAGCGCCGGATGCCGGGGCGGTGCGGCCCGGAGGTTGGCGCGCAGAGCCCGCAGGATCGCGCCGTGATCCGCGCGACCGAGCGCCTCGGCCGGGGAGAGCCCATAGGGAAAGAGCCGCAGGATGCGATCGCGCAGCATGGGCGCTGCCTCGGCGCGGGCCACCACCCGCTCCAGATCGCCGAGGATCGCGGCAATCGCCTGGACGGCGCGGTCCGGATCGGCCTCGCGCACCGGAAGCTCGGGCACGTGGGCATCCGGCCAGCCCTCCATCAGGGCATCGAAGGCCTCGCGCCAGCGGCGGTAATGCAGCGCGGCGCGCCAGTCCTCGGGGCTGCCGGCCGGCCGATCCTCGACGCGAACGCCCTCGATTTCAGCCTTGAGCCGCCGGCGAAACAGCCCCGCCGCCCAGCCCAGCGGCTGGCGTCCAGCGGCAAGCTCCGCCACAGCGCCCCAGAACTCCTCCGCATCGGCAAGGGACGGCCATCGCGACCGGCGCGGGCGCAGATCCCGCGTGGCCTCCATGTAGCGGCGCAGCATTGTGCGGGCCTGCTGGATGGGATCGTCGCCCGGCAGCGCGCCGCTGTTCAGCCGCGCCATGGCCTGCCTGGCATAGCCCGGCCGCAGTCCGCGGTCGTCGAGCCAATCCTCCAGCGCCATCAGCTCCGCCTGGAGCGCGCGGGCCATCTCCTCCACATCCGCGCTGTCGCGCGCCATCAGCGGCGCGTCGGACAGATCCTCTTCCGGCGTGGCATGGAGCTGCGCCGCCACGCGGTTCGCGGCGATCAGATCGGCCGCGGGCGGCAGGTCTGTCGCTCGCGGCAGCGCCAGCCCCTCGGCCCCCAGAAGCGGCAGATAGCCCAGATCGTCGGCAACCTCGGCCCGGGCACGCGCGACCGTGTCCATCAGATCCTCGGGCGGTGTCTCGGTCTCCGGCCGGTCGCGGAACCAGCCGTGGCGGTCGGCCTGTCCCGAAAGGTCTGCGGCAAGGTCCATCGGCATCATCGTGGCGCCGCGGTAGGTGACCTCCTGAAGGTTCTCGCGGGCGATCTCCGCCAGACGCCCGTCGATCTCGCGGATGGCCCGGTCTCCCGCGAGAATATCGGCCTCGAGGCCGAGGATCTTCTCGTGCAGCGCGGCGGTATCGGCCGAACTGGCCTCGCGCGCCAGCGTCGAGACGGCGCCTTCGAGCTGTCGGGCCCCCTCCCGGTCGGAATGGACCACAGCAATGGTCAGCCGCTGCAGATCCTCGGGCAGCTTCTCCTGCACCACCGAGATCGCCTCGGCCGTGCGTGCGGTCACCAGCACGCGCCGCCCGATCGCCATGTAATGGGCGATGATGTTGGCGATGGTGTGGCTCTTGCCGGTGCCGGGCGGGCCCTGCACGACGGCCACCCCCTGCGCCTCCAGCGTGTCGATGATGCGCGCCTGCTCGGCGTTGTAGGGCAGCGGGAAGAAGTGCGGATCGCGGTCGAGGGGGACCTCGCGCTCCGGGGCGGGAGTGCGCGGGGCGGTGGGCGCCATCGGACCGGTGGCGGTGGCGGGACCGGCGAGGAACCCGGGCCCGAAGTCGAGCTCGTCCGTCGGCCCCTCGGCGCGAAGCTCCTGCACGAAGCCCAGCAGCGGCGCAGGCAGCTCCAGGTTCTCGGTCTCCACCTTGCGGGCGATGGCCTCCAGATCGTCCCGCCGGAGTTGTTCGGATCGGGGCCGGGCGTAAAGCGCCCAGTCCTCGTGGATCGTCAGGCGGTCCGTCACTGGCGCAGGCGGCGCGCCGTCGGCCCGATCCGCACGCCGGAGGAGGACTGCGCTGTCGGTCAGCCGGGCCACCGCGCGTTCCAGGATATGGACATGGGTGAAGCCATCAAAGGGCGTGATCCCGCCGTCGGGATCCTCGTTGGCCCGGTCCAGCAGGGTCTGCAGGTCGGCCTGGGTGGCGATGGCGCCGGGCAGGTCGAGCTCCACATAGGGCCCCATCGCCAGCCGTGGCCTGACCACCGTACGCGGCCTCACCGCCATGTGGCCATCGTCCTCCAGCTCCAGATCGGTCAGCACCTCGATCAGGGGCGCGTCGAGGACCCGCCCGCCCGGGCAGCGCCATCGCGCGGTGCCGATGCCCCAGACAAGCTCGAAGCCCATGCTGCCGGCCTGCATCATCCCGTGCAGCTTGAACAGGCCCTGATACACTCGAATGGATTGACGCCGCGGCCCCTCCTCGGCCGCCCAGGGCGCCCAAACCGCGGCAACCCAGTCGGCAAACCCCGCCGCGAACTCCGGCATACGCGCCAGCGCGAGACGCACCATCACCTCGTCCGGGCTCTCGCTGACCTCAGGCCCTCGGCGGTGAACAGGGTCATCTGTGTGTCGTCGGTGATCGCGCCCCGGACGCCGTCATGCCATGGCAGGTCGTCGAAGCCCTGCGGAAAGCGCCGCCGGATCTCGGCGAGGGATACGAATTCGATGTCGGCCCCGAGCGCATCGCCGACGCCCAGAGCCAAGCTGCGGAGACCCGCGCCGCCCAAACCGCCCCGACGCCCGATCCCGCGCCGCAGGCGGGAACGCCGGCGCAGGCGCCCTCGGCCGAAGATATCCGGGCGGAAGAGCGCCGGCGCGCGGCCGAGCTCATGAGTCTCTGTCAGCGCCACGGGCTCGATGGCGCCTTCTCCGCCGACCTGATCGGCCGGGGCGTGGCGCTCGATGCCGCCCGGGCGGCGATCCTCGATGCCCTGGCCGAGGCCGACAGCGCGGGCGCCCGTCGATCGGAACCGGTCGCCGCCACCGCCCGGGGCGGCATGGAGACCGAGGCCGCCTATCGCGACGCGGTGACGGACGCCCTTCTGCACCGGCACGCCCCGGGCAGC
>PUNI01000408.1 GCA_003551745.1 Paracoccaceae bacterium
CATGATGACAGGCTGGCTGGGGTTCCTCGCGGTCGCGCTGCTGCTGACGCTCGGCGCGGCGCTGTGGCGGGTCTGGCGCGGGCCGGGACAGGCCGACCGGATGATGGCGGCCCAGCTCGTCGGCACCGGCGGGGTGGGCGTCGTGATGGTGCTGGCCGCCCTGGGCGACTGGGCGGCGCTGGACGTCGCGCTGGTCCTCGCCCTGCTGGCCGCCTTCGCGGCCGTCGCCTTCGTCAAGGCTCAGAGCGCCGATGGCGCGGGCGACCCGGAGGAGGACAGCCCCGATCCAGACCTGCTCCGGCCCTCGGCCGAGGAGGCGCCCCGGTGAGCCCGCCGCTGGCCGATATCGCGACCTATCTATTCACCGCCATCGGGCTGCTGTTCTTTCTCGCCGGTACCGTCGGGCTCCTGCGCTTTCCCGACACCGTCAGCCGGCTGCACGCGCTGACCAAGGCCGACAACCTCGGACTGGGTTTCCTCGCGGTGGGGCTTGCCTTCCAGGTCGAGCACTGGAGCGACCTGCTGCGCCTCGGCCTGATCTGGGCGCTGGCCCTGCTGGCGGCGGGCACGGCGGCGCAGCTGGTGGCGCGGGCGGCGCTGACAGAGGCCGGCCGGCGGCGCCGGGAGGGGCGGTGACGGCGCCGGCGATCGATATCGTGCTCTGCGCCACCGTCCTCGCGGTCGCGCTCGCCGCCGTCTCGGGCTTCGGCGTCTTTCGGGCGGTGGTCTTCTTCATCGTCTACGGCGTGCTGATCTCGATGGCCTGGCTGCGGCTCGATGCGGTCGATGTCGCGCTGGCCGAGGCCGCCATCGGCGCCGGGCTGACCGGGGTGCTGCTGCTCAGCGCCGTGGCACGGGTGACCCGGCTGACCGGGAGCGGCTCCTACCGTCCCCGGGTCAACGCACTTCCGGCCGCCATCGCCGCCGCCGGTGTGACGGTCGCGCTCGGCTGGGCGTTTCTCGGCCTCCCGGTGCCGCGCGGACTGACCGAGGACGTGGCCCGCAACCTCGACCGCTCCGGGCTGGAGAACCCCGTCAACGCGGTTCTGCTGAACTTCCGGGCCTGGGACACGCTGCTGGAGAGCGTGGTGTTGCTGGCGGCGCTGATCGGGGTCTGGGCGCTGGCGCCGGACAGCGGCTGGGGCGGGCGCGCCGGGGTGCCGCAGCACGCCCGCCGGGGCGGGGTGCTGGAAAGCTTCGGGCGCACGCTGCCGCCGCTGGGGCTGATGATCGGCGTCTATGTCGTCTGGGCGGGGGCGACGGCTCCGGGCGGGGCCTTTCAGGGCGGCACCGTGCTGGCGGCGGTGCTGCTGCTGGTGGCGATGGCCGGCCTGCTGCCGGCGCCGAGGATCGCCGCCGCGGGCCTGCGCCTGGCGCTGGTGGCGGGGCCGGCCGTCTTTCTGGCGGTGGGTATGGCCGGGTTGGGATGGGGCGGCTTTCTGGTGCTGCCCCCCGCGATCGCCAAACCCCTGATCCTGGGCATCGAGGCCGCGCTGACCCTGTCGATCGCGGTGACCCTCGCGCTGCTGGTGCTGGGCCGGCCCGAACCCTCGACCGAGGGGGGCGGATGATCGACCCGGCGACCGTCTACGGGCTCACCGGCGCGGCGGTGGTGGGGATCGGTCTCTACGGCTTTCTCAGCCTGCGCCACCTGCTGCGGAGGGTTCTGGCCTTCAACGTCGTCGGATCCGGCATCTTCCTCATGTTCGGCGCCGCCGGGTATCGCGGCGCGGCGGTCGAGGCCGACCCGGTCCCGCAAGCGCTGATCATCACCGGCATCGTGGTCGCGCTCGCGGCCACGGCGCTCGCGGTGGGACTTATCCTCGCCTATGCCGGCGCCACCGGGCGGCGCACCCTGCCCGAGGACGACCTGTGATCGCTGCCGTGGCGCTGGTCGCGCTGCCGGTCCTGCCACTGATCGGCGCGCTGGCCGCGCTGATCGCCGGCCGGCATGGCGCGCAGGTGGCGGGCACGGTCGCCGCAGCGGTGGCGGTGGCGGTGGCGGTGCTGATCGCGGCGGTCGCGGGCGCCGGGGTGCAGCGGGTCGATCTCGGTGGCTGGACGCCGCCGCTGGGCATCGCGCTGATGGCCGACGGGCTGGCGTCGAGCTTCCTGGCCATGGCCGCGGTGGTGATGACCGCCGTCATCGCCCAGGCCGCCCCGCAGTTCATCGCCCGCGCCGGCGAGACCCGCGCGGGCTATACCTTCTGGCCTCTGGCCTTGTGGCTGTGGGCGGCGCTGAACCTCTGCCTGCTGTCGCGCGACCTGTTCAACCTCTACGTCGCGCTGGAACTGCTCACCCTCGCCGCCATCGCGCTGGTGGCTATCGGCGGGCGCGCGGACACGCTGGCCGCCGCCCTGCGCTACATGGTCTTCGCGCTGATGGGCTCGCTGCTTTATCTGCTCGGCGCGGTGCTGCTTTACGCCGCCCACGGCACGCTTGACATCGACCTTCTAGCGATCCGGGCCGAGCCGGCACCGCCCGACCTGGTGGCGGCGGGGCTGGTCACCGCGGGGCTCGCGGTGAAGACCGCGCTCTTTCCCTTCCACGCCTGGCTACCGCCGGCCCATTCCGGTGCGCCGGCGCCGGCCTCGGCGATGCTGTCGGCGCTGGTCCCGAAGGCGTCCTTCTTCATCCTGTGGCGGCTGTGGTTCGAGGCGCTGCCGGATCTCGCAACGCCGGGCGTGTTGAACATCCTCGCCGGGCTCGGCGCGGCGGCCGTGCTCTACGGCTCGCTGCTGGCGCTGCGGCAGGAGCGGCTGAAGCTGATCGTGGCCTATTCGACCGTGGCACAGGTGGGCTATCTGTTCCTGCTGTTCCCGCTGGCCGGAGGCGCGGCCGCCGCCCAGCCCTGGGCCGCCGGCGCCTGGACGGGCACCGCCTTTCAGGCCCTCTCG
>PUNI01000212.1 GCA_003551745.1 Paracoccaceae bacterium
CTCCGACCGCGGCACCGCAACCGTGGCATCGTCACTGGCGTCGGCCGCCCGGGCGGCTCCGGTGTCGGGCGCCTCGGCCTGCCCTGCGGAAGCCAAGGGAAACATGAGGGCGGCGCCGAGGATGGCGGCGGTGGAGAGGCGGGAAAGACTGTGTCGCATCGTCGGGCACTCCTGCGTTCGGGCAGCCGGGTGACGGCTGCCCCTCGATGCCCGTGATACGCGCGTCCGGCGGGATTCCGTCGCGCCCCCTCAGCCGGCCAGGATCATGCAGGTGGTGCTGCCAAGGGCATAGAGCCGCCCGTCGGCCACGCCGCGCATCTCGGCCTCGGCGACAGCCGTGGATCGGCCGCCATGGCGCAGCCGACCCACAGCCTCCACCTCTGTGCCCTCCGGCACGGCGCGCACAAGATTAACGCGGTATTCCAGCGTGGTATACCAGAACCCGGCCGGGACCCGGGTGGCGACGGCGCATCCCAGCGCGGTGTCCATCACCGTGCCGTACCAGCCGCCATGCACGCTGCCCATCGGGTTCAGGTGGTTGAAGCCGGGCGTGGCGCGCACGGCGACCTCGCCGTCGGCAACGCGCACCAGCCGATAGGCCATGACCTCGGCGATCGGCGGGTGCGGGTAGTGGCCGGCAAGCAGCCCCTCGAGGTATTCCAGCCCGCTCATCGCGATCAGCGCGGCGCGGTCGGGCATCTCCTCTGGTCGCCGGGCGATGGACGGGCCGGTCATGGCATGCTCCCTTGCGGTTCCCGCGGCCTTGCCACGCGCGATTGCTCGGTGCAACGGCGCTTGTGCCCTTGGAGCTTGGCCCCTAACACGTCAGCGAGGAGGCGACTGCGGAAGGGGAGGTCCGTGGGCGATACCATCGAGGCAGCTCTGGCCGCCGGTGTTGAGGGCAAGCGTGCGCTGGTGACGGGGGCGTCGTCGGGTCTGGGCGCGCATTTCGCGCGGCTGCTGGCGGGGCAGGGGGCCAAGGTGACGCTGGCGGCCCGGCGTCTGGCGCCGATGGAGGCGCTGGCCGCCGAGATCGCCCTCGCCGGAGGCGTGGCCGAGGTGCTGGCGCTCGATGTGACGGACGCCGCTGCAGTGTCGGCGCGGCTGGCAGGGCAGCAGTTCGACATTCTGATCAACAATGCCGGCGGCGGCGCGGCCGGCCCGGCGCTGGAGCAGACCGCCGCCGAGATCGACGCCACGCTCGATCTCAACCTCAAGGCCGCCTTCCACGTCGCCCGCGCGGTGGCGGCGGGGATGCGGGAGGCGGGCGGCGGCGCGATCGTGAACATCGCCTCGATCCTCGCCCATCGGGTGGCGGGGCGGACGGCGGCCTATGCGGCGTCGAAGGCGGGGCTGTTGCATCTCACGCGCGCTCTGGCGCTGGAATGGGTGCGCCACGGCATCCGCGTGAATGCGCTCTGTCCCGGCTATGTCGAGACCGACCTCAACCGCGACTTCTTCGCGACCGAGGCCGGCCAGGCGCTGATCCGCCGCATCCCGCAGCGGCGGCTCGGGCAGCCGGAGGATCTCGACGGCGCGCTCCTCCTGCTCGTCTCGGATGCCGGCCGCTACATCACCGGGGCCGACATCGTGGTCGACGGCGGGCATCTGGTCTCGTCGCTCTGAGGGAAGGCTCATGGACTTTACCATCCCGCCCCGCGTCGAGGAGTTCCGCGCCCGCATCGCCCGCTTCGTCGCAGACGAGATCCTGCCCGTCGAGGCCGACCGCGCCGCCTGGGACGCCCATGGCAATATCGCGCTCGACTGGCTGGAGGCGCTGCGGGAGAAGGCCCGCGCCGAGGGGCTGTGGTGCCTGCAACTAAAGCCCGAGACCGGCGGGCAGGGGCTCGGCAAGGTCGGCATGGCGGTGTGCTACGAGGCCATGAACCGCTCGATCTTCGGCCCGGTCGTGTTCAACTCCGCCGCGCCGGACGACGGCAACATGATGGTGCTGGAACAGGCGGCGACCGAGGCCCAGAAGGCCCGCTGGCTCGCCCCGATCGTCGCCGGGGCCGTGCGATCGTCCTTCGCGATGACCGAGCCCCATCCGGGCGGCGGGTCGGACCCCGGCATGATGCTGACCACGGCGACTAGAACCGGCGACCGATACGTGATCCGCGGCCGCAAGTGGTTCATCACCGGCGCCGAGGAGGCCAGCCATTTCATCCTGATCGCCCGCACCTCCGACGACCGGCGCCGGGGTCTCACCGCCTTCCTGCACGACCGCAGCGATCCCGGCTGGCGGATCGACCGGCGCATCCCGATCATGGGCCCCGAGGAACACGGCGGCCACTGCGAACTGGTCTATGAGGACATGGAACTGCCCGCCGACCGCATCCTTCTGGGCGAGGGGCTGGGGCTGAAGCTGACCCAGATGCGGCTCGGCCCCGCGCGGCTAACCCACTGCATGCGCTGGCTCGGGCTCGCGAAGCGCTGCACCGAGATCGCGCGGGAGTATGCGCAGAACCGCCACGGCTTCGGCATGCGGCTTTCGGACCGCGAGAGCATCCAGATCAAGCTCGGCGACCTTGCCATGGGGATCGAGACCGGCCGGCTTCTGGTGATGAAGGCCGCCTGGGCGCTGGATCGGGGCAGCTTCGCGCGCAAGGAGATCTCGATGGCCAAGATCCATGTCGCGAACCTTCTCCACAAGGCCGCCGACGTGGCGATCCAGATCAACGGCGCGCGCGGGTATTCGACCGACACGGTTCTGGAATGGATCTATCGCTACGCCCGGCAGGCCCGGCTGGTCGATGGCGCCGACGAGGTGCATCAGATGGTGCTGAACCGACATCTGGCCGCCGAGGGCGACGGTTTCTGGCAGTGGGAGGTCGCCGAGCGATGACCGGGCCGGACGGTTTCGATGCCCCGCATCTGGCGCCGCGCCCCGCCAATGACGCGCCGCTGACGCCGCTCGCCTTTCTCGCCCGCAGCGTGGAGGTGCACGGGCGCCGGCCCGCGGTCGCCTGGGGCGATCACCTCTGGAGCTATGCGGATCTCGGGGCGCTGGTGGCGCGGATGGCCGGCTGGCTCGCCCGGCAGGGCATCGGCCGTGGCGATGTGGTCTCGGTAATGCTGGGCAACCGGCCGGAGATGCTGGCCGCCCATTATGCGGTCCCGGCGCTGGGGGCGGTGCTGAACGCGGTGAACACGCGGCTCGATGTGGGCGAGGTGGGCTACATCCTCGGCCACGCCGGTTCGCGTCTTCTCCTCTGCGAGCCGGCGACCGAGGAAACCGCCGCCCGCGCCGCCGCCGAGGCCGGCGTGGTGCTGCACCGGCTTGTCACGGCGCCCGGCGACGGCGGCGGGCTCGATTTCTTCGAAGGCCCCGCGCCGGCGCTCGACTGGACCGGCGCGGTCGCCGACGAGCATCAGGCGATCACGCTCAACTACACCTCGGGCACGACGGGGCGGCCGAAGGGTGTGGTCTATCGCCACCGCGGCGCGTTCCTGAACGCCATGGGCAACGTGCTGGCGCTGGGGCTGACCACCGAGAGCCGCTATCTCTGGACGCTCCCGATGTTTCACTGCAACGGCTGGGGCCACAGCTGGGCGGTGACGGCGGCCGGTGGCCTGCATGTCTGCCTCGACCGCGTGGAGCCCGCGCCGATCCTCGACCGGATCGCGGCCCACGGCGTCACCCACATGGCCTGCGCGCCGGTGGTGCTCTACATGCTGCTCGCCCATGGCGGGCCGGCGCCCGAGGCGCGGGTGCGGGTCGCGACCGGGGGCGCGGCGCCGACGCCCGCGCTGATCGCGGGCCTCGAGCGGATGGGCCTGGAACTCATCCACCTCTACGGGCTCACCGAAAGCTACGGACCCGCCACGCTGAACGACCCGGGCCCCGAGGCGCCCGCCGAAGTGGAGGCGCGGGCGCAGCTTCTGGCCCGGCAGGGTGTGCGCCATGTCACGGCGGGGTGCGCCACGGTGATCGACGAGGCCGGCGCCGAGGTGCCGGCCGATGGCGCCGCCATGGGCGAGATCGTGCTGGCCGGAAACACCGTGATGGCGGGCTATTTCCGCGACCCGGAGGCCACTGAGACCGCCTTCCGCGGCGGGCGCTTCCACACGGGCGATCTGGCCGTGCGCCACCCCGACGGGCAGATCGGGATCCGCGACCGCGCCAAGGACATCATCATCACCGGCGGCGAGAACGTCTCCAGCCTCGAGGTGGAAACGGTGCTCTACCGGCACGAGGCCGTGCTCTTCGCCGCCGTGGTCGCCGCACCCGATCCGAAATGGGGCGAGACGCCCTGGGCCTTCATCGAGCCGAAGCCGGGGGCCGCGCTCGACGCCGCGGCACTGGACGCCTTCTGCCGCGAGCGGCTGGCGGGCTTCAAGCGGCCGCGCCGCTTCGTGTTCGGCCCGGTGCCGCGCACGGCCACCGGCAAGATCCAGAAATACCTTTTGCGCGCGCAGGCGCAGCAGATGGCCGCGACATGAACGCGCCCGATGCTGCCGCGCTGGGCCGCTGGCTGGCGGCGCATGTTTCGGGCGGCGGCGGCACGGTGCGGCTCGACCGCGTCGCGGGCGGGCAGTCGAACCCGACCTGGTTTCTCGACTGGGGTGGCCGGCGCCTGGTGCTGCGGATGAAGCCCCGCGGCCCGATCCTGCCCGGCGCCCATGCGGTGGAGCGCGAGTTTCGCGTGTTGCTTGCGCTCGCGGACACCCCCGTGCCGGTGCCACGGGTGCTCGCGCTGGAGGAAGACGCCACCGTGCTCGGCACGCCCTTCTATGTCATGGAGCGGCTGGAGGGGCGCATCTTCACCGACACCGCGCTGCCGGGGCTGGAGCCGGCGCACCGCCGCGCCTGCTACCTTTCGGTGTTCGAGACGCTGGCCGCGCTGCACCGCGTCCGGCCCGACGAGGTGGGGCTCGGTGACTTCGGCCGGCCTGGAAACTACTTCGAACGCCAGATCCGGCGCTGGACGCAGCAGTATCGCGACTCGCCGGGGCCCCGCATCCCGGCGCTCGACCGTCTGGCGGACTGGCTGCCGGCACGGATGCCGCCCGATGACGGGCATGTGGCGATCGCCCATGGCGATTTCCGCATCGGCAACCTGATGTTCCACCCGACCGAACCGCGGGTGATCGCCGTGCTCGACTGGGAACTGGCCACGCTGGGCCATCCGCTCGCCGATCTCGGATTCTGCGTGATGCCCTGGCACAGCGCGCCCGGTGAATACGGCGGGCTGCTGGGCCGGGACTGGCGCGGCCTCGGCATCCCCGGACAGGACGAGTGTGTGGCGCATTACATGGCCCTTGCCCGACCCACCCCGCCGCTCGAGCCGTTCCATGTCGCCTTCGCGCTCTTTCGCTTCGCGGTGATCTTCGTCGGCATCGCCGACCGCGCCCGCGCCGGCTCCGCCGCCGACCCTGAAGCCGCCCGTCTCGCCCCGCTGGCCGAACGCTTCGCCCACCGCGCCCTGCAGGCCGCAGGGCTGGAGGCTGCCGCCTGACGGCCCCAGAGCGTGAGCCCGGTCTCGCCGGTCATGCAGTCATATGCCCGACATGCCGGCGGCGTCGGAGCCGGGCGCCTATGGAGGCCCGCCGCCAGAAGGGCGCGCCGACGACCCGATACCGAGATTGACGGCTGGCCTGGCGCGGGGCTCAGCTGCCGCGGATGATCCCCGCGAAGGTGGGGAACACCTCGGTGTTGCCGGCGATGACCGATCCGGTCTCCATCACGCGCGTGGCGGGGTCTATCGGCTCCACGAAGCCGCCGGCCTCGCGCACGAGGATCAGTCCGGCGCCGATGTCCCAAGGGTTGAGGCTGCGTTCCCAGAACCCGTCCACGCGGCCCGCGGCCACATAGGCGAGATCGAGCGCCGCGGCGCCCCAGCGCCGCACCCCGGCGCAGGCCGGCATCAGCCGTGCGAGATCCTGCAGCGTCTCGGCCAGCCCGTTGCGGTTGCCGAAGGGCACGCCCGTCGCGAACAGGCACTCGATCATCCGGCGCCGGCCGGACACGCGGATGCGGCGGTCATTCAGGAAGGCGCCCACGCCCTGCTCGGCCCAGAACATCTCGTCCTTGGTGGGGTCGTAGATCACCCCGGCCACCACCTCGCCCTTGTGTTCCAGCGCGATCGAGATCGCCCAGTGCGGAAGGCCGTGCAGGAAGTTCGTGGTCCCGTCCAGCGGATCGACGATCCAGCGCCGGGTCGGATCGGTTCCGGCCGTCTCCCCCGTCTCCTCGCCCAGCCAGCCATAGTTCGGCCGGGCGCCAAGCAGCTCCCCCTGCAGGGCCTTCTCGGCGGCGATGTCGGCCCGGCTGACGAAATCGCCCGCGCCCTTGCTGGAAACCTGCAGGTTCTCGACCTCGCGGAAGTCCTTGATGAGGCCACGTGCCGCCTTGCGGGCAGCCTTCATCATCAGGTTCAGGTTCGCGCTGCCTTGCATGGGGCCTCCGGTAGAGCTGACGGCGCCACCTGTAGGCCCGCCGGTGCCGGAAGGAAAGGCCGGCCCCTTGCGGCCTCTTTGTGCCGGTCCATCGCAGGGGCGCTCCGCGTCAGGCGCTGGGGCGCGCCATGCCGCGTTGCAGCTTGACCGGCTCGCTGCGCGCCAGCCGCAGGACATGGGCCATGAAGGGCTTCACCGTATCCTCGGCGCGGGTGGCGCCGTAGAGCCGCTTCGTCACGCCCGTCGCGGTGAGCGGGCGCGTGATATAGTCGGAACTGGTGCGCACCTCGCGCAGCACCCAGTCGGGCAGCACCGACACCCCGCGCCCGGAGGCCACCAGCAGCAGGATCACGGCGGTCAGCTCGACCTGACGGATGGCCCGCGGCTCCACCCGCGCCGGCGCCAGCAGCTCGGTGAACACGTCCAGTCGCGCCCGCTCCACCGGATAGGTGATCAGCGTCTGGTCGGCGAAGTCCCCTGCCTCCACGAAGGGCTTTCCGGCCAGCGGGTGGTCGGCCGCGGCCACGAAGACGGGCTCGTAATCGAACAGCGGCGTGAAATCGATCCCGGCGATGTCCTCGGGGTCCGACGAGATCACCAGATCGACCTCCTCGCGCAGCAGCGCCGGCAGGGCGCCGAAGGCGAGGCCCGGGCGGATGTCCACGTCCACCTCGGGCCAGGCGTGGCGGAATTTCTCGAGTACCGGAAACAGCCACTCGAAACAGGCGTGGCATTCGATGGCGATGTGCAGCCGGCCCGATTTGCCCGAGCGCAGGCCGCGGAACTCCTCCTCCAGCGCCTCCACCTCGGGCAGCACCCGCTCGGCGAGCCGCAGGAGCCTGTGGCCCGCCGCCGACAGTTTCAGGGGCTTCGAGCGGCGGGCGAAGAGCTCCACCCCGCACTGCTCCTCGATCCCCTTCACCTGATGGCTGAGCGCCGACTGGGTGATGTGAAGCATGTCGGCTGCCCGGGCCAGCCCGCCGGCCTGGTGAATGGCGCGGATCGCGCGCAGATGCCGGAACTCGAGATACATCGACCGCCTCATGTTGATGTTGAGGATTATGAGTTTGTCTCAGCTTTGCGCCGATGCCACAAGTCGGGGTCTGTCAGGGAGGCTGCCATGCCCACGCCGCGCGTGTCCTTCGAGTTCTTTCCGCCGAAGTCGCTGGAGGCCAGCTTCCGGCTTTGGGAGACGGTGCGGCTGCTGGCTCCGCTGGGGCCGGAGTTTGTCTCGGTGACCTATGGGGCGGGCGGCACCACCCGCAAGCTGACCCATGAGGCGGTCTGCACGATCGGGCGTGAATTCGGGCTGAATGTGGCCGCGCATCTGACCTGCGTCGACGCCTCGAAGGCCGAGACCCTGGCCATCGCGGAAAGCTACGCGGCGGCTGGCGTGCGCGAGCTTGTGGCGCTGCGTGGCGACCCGCCGAAGGGCAGTGGCGGTTTCAGCCCGCACCCTGAGGGCTTCGCCGATTCGGTCGACCTAGTCGCGGCGCTTGCCGAGACCGGCCGGTTCACCCTGCGCGTCGGCGCCTATCCCGAACGTCACCCCGACGCCGCCGACAGGGCTGCCGATGTCGCGTGGCTGAAGCGCAAGTTCGAGGCCGGTGCCGATGCGGCGATCACCCAGTTCTTCTTCGAGCCCGAGACCTTCCTGCGTTTCCGCGATGCCTGCGCGCGGGCGGGCATCGACCGGCCGGTGATCCCCGGCATCATCCCGATCGAGAACTGGAAGGGCGTGCGCAAGTTCGCCCTCGGCTGCGGCGCCACCGTTCCGGCGTGGCTCGATGCGGCCTTCGAGAAGGCCGAGCGCGACGGCCGCAGCGATCTGCTGGCCACCGCACTCTGCACTGAGCTGTGCGACCGCCTGATCTCTGAGGGGGTGCAGGACCTCCATTTCTACACGCTCAACCGCCCGCAGCTGACGCGCGACGTGTGTCACGCGCTGGGGGTTCAGCCGGCGGTCACGCTGGAAAAGGTGGCCTGAGCGGGCCTCAGCGCCGGTTTTCGCCGACCAGCGCCTCCATGATGTCGGGCTGCACGATCTCGATCCAGTAGCCGTCGGGATCCTTGATGAAGGCGATCTCCTTCATTCCGCCCTCGCCGAGCTTCTTCTGGAAGGTCACGCCCAGGCTCTCGAAGCGGGCGCAGGCGGCGTGGATGTCGGGCACCGCGATGCAGATATGGCCGAAGCCCTTGGGCGGCTCGTTGCCGGAGTGCATTTCGGTGTCGTCGTCCTCGCTGCCCCAGTTGTGGGTCAACTCCAGCAGCCCGGCGCGCGAGAAGGTCTGCTCCAGCGCGCCATCGGCCTGATCGGCGTGCCCGCGTGCCTGTAGAAAGAAGAGCGAGAACTTCCCCGCATCGAAATCCAGCCGCGTCACGAGGCGCATCCCCAGCACCTGCTCGTAGAAGCGCAGCGACCGGACCGGATCCTTGATCCGCAGCATGGTGTGGGTGAGAACGAACTTCTCGGTCGCCTCGATGTCCTCGACGCTGATGGTCATGGCTATCCCTCCTGTCTGTGTCCTGGCTCACCTATGGTGGCGGCCGGGCGGGGAAAACCCCGTGTGGAATTCCGGCCGGGCGAGGTCGAAGGCCTTGCGCATCACCGTTGGCAGGGCGGTGGGCCGGAACTCGGCCGCGGGCAGGAAAGCGCCGCGCAGGGGCTTTGCGTCGAGGCCGACCTCGGCGATCTCGACGGCGAGGTGGAGGTGAAAATGGGTGAAGGTGTGGCGCACCTCGCCGCCGATCCGGCGCCACAGGGCCGAGACGGGTGGCGCCGGCACGGGGTCTTCGCCCCAGTCGGACCCCGGCCAGCCCAGCATTCCGCCAAGCAGCCCGGATGCCGGGCGCCGTTCCAGCAGCCAGGCGCCATCCGCCCGCCGTGCCAGATAGACATGGCCCCGGCGCAGTGGCTTTTCCGGCTTCGGGGCCTTGCGGGGCAGGTTCTCGGCGATGCCGGCGGCCTGGGCGGCGCAGGCCGGGCGCAGCGGGCAGAGGCCGCAGGCCGGCCGGCGGGGCGTGCAGATCGTGGCGCCGAGGTCCATCAGCGCCTGCGCGTGGTCGCCGGGCCGCTCGGTGGGCGTCAGCCGCCCGGCGTGCCGCCTGAGTTCCGGCTTGGCCGCCGGCAGCGGCGTCTCGACGGCAAAGAGTCTTGCCATCACCCGCTCGATGTTGCCGTCCATCACAACCGCCGGTGCGTCATGGGCGATCGCGGCGATGGCGGCGGCGGTGTAGGGGCCGATGCCGGGAAGCGCGCGCAGGCCGGCCTCGCTGTCGGGAAAGCGGCCGTCGAGGTCATTGGCCACGACGCGGGCGCATTTCAGCAGGTTGCGGGCGCGGGCGTAATAGCCGAGCCCGGCCCATTCCGCCATCACCGCGCCATCCTCGGCGGCGGCCAGCGCGGCCACATCCGGCCAGCGCGTGGTGAAGCGGTGGAAGTAGTCGCGCACGGCCGCGACGGTGGTCTGCTGCAGCATCACCTCGGACAGCCATACGCGATAGGGGTCGGGGCGCACGCCGCGTGCCCGCGCCGCCGGGCCGACCCGCCAGGGCAGCTCGCGGGCGTGCCGGTCGTACCAGGGCAGAAGACCCTCTGTTGCCCTCCCGACTCCGTCACGCAAGAGTTATGGTCTCCCTGCCCGCGGCGCTGGCGCTGCCCGCCACAGTGCCTAGAATAACCTGCAAGCCAGAAAGGAACAGCTGCCCTATGCGTCGCGACCCCGCCAATCCCTCCGCTGCAGGGCCCATCAGCGCCCCCCGCGGCCGTGGCTTCCGCCATGCCGGCGTGCTGGTGGAAGAGCGGATCCGCTCGGCCGGCGAGAAGCGTGGCTTCGCGGTCACCCGTCTGCTGACGCGGTGGGACGAGATCGTGGGCGCCGACACTGCGCGGCTCGCGCGCCCGATCAAGCTCAGCTGGGCGCGCGGGGCGCGGCGCTCGGCCGGCGGTCTCGGTGCGACGCTGACGCTGGTCACCTCGGGTGCGGCTGCGCCGATGGTGCAGATGCTGCTGCCGCGGATCAGGGAGCGGGTGAACGCCTGTTACGGTTACACGGCCGTCGCGCGGATCGTCCTCAGCCAGACCACGGCGCAGATGCCTGCGGGCAGCGTGGCAGCAGGGTTCTCCGAGGCACAGGCTCCCTTCGTGCTCGCAACGCCGCGAACGGAGCCTGCGGTTGCGGGGCGCGCCGCCGAACTTGCCGCCGGCGTCCGTGACGACGGGCTGCGGACGGCTCTTGAATCCCTCGCCTGCAATATCCTAAGCCGCGCCGAGCGATCGAAGGGGAAGACGACATGAAGAACCGAACGCTGACCGTCTCGCTGGCCGCGGTGGTGGCGCTGGCCGCCGCAGGCACCGCCTGGTGGTTGACCGGCGCGGGGCAGGCCCCAAGCCTCGCCGATCCGGCGTCCGCGCAGTCCGAGGTCGTCGCCGGCCCCGAGCATTTCGCGCGCGTGCCCGACATGACGAGGGGCGATGCCGACGCCCCCGTGACGGTGA
Organism: Paracoccaceae bacterium; assembly: GCA_003551745.1. GTDB lineage: Bacteria > Pseudomonadota > Alphaproteobacteria > Rhodobacterales > Rhodobacteraceae > Rhodobaculum. The sequence goes on from PUNI01000212.1 coordinate 10,898, forward strand.
TCGAGTACGCCTCCTTCACCTGCCCGCATTGCGCCACCTTCCATCAGAACGTCCTGCCGCAGATCACCGAGGCATACATCGACAGCGGGCAGGTGCGCTGGATCAAGCGCGAGGTCTATTTCGACCGTCCGGGCCTGTGGGCCGCGATGCTGGCGCGCTGCGGTGACGACAGCCGCTATTTCGCGATGGTGGATCTTCTCTACGAGACCCAGCGCGACTGGGCCTCCAGCAACGATCCGGCGGTCATCGCCGCAAACCTCGCGCAGCTGGGCCGCCGCACGGGCCTGAGCGATGCCGACGTCACCGCCTGCCTTCAGGATGCCGAACAGGCGCAAGCCATGGTGGCAGTCTATCAGCACCACGCCGTCGAACACGAGGTGCGCTCCACGCCATCCTTCGTGATCAACGGCGAGAAGTTCTCCAACATGGGCTTCCAGGAGTTCTCGGACGCGATCAACGCCGCGCTCCAGGGCTGATCCCCCTTGGCCGGGCCGCTTGCCGGGCTGCGCGTCGTCGAGCTGGCGCGCATTCTGGCCGGGCCCTGGGCCGGCCAGACCCTCGCTGATCTCGGGGCCGAGGTCACCAAGGTCGAGGCGCCCGAGGGCGATGACACCCGCCGCTGGGGCCCACCCTTCCTGACCCGCGCCGATGGCCGCCGCGAGGCCTCCTATTTCCACGCCGCCAACCGCGGCAAGCGCTCGATTACCGCGGATTTCCGCACCGCCGAGGGGCGCGAGACGGTGCGGGGGCTCGTCCGCGACGCCGACGTGGTGATCGAGAACTTCAAGGTCGGCGGGCTCGCCAAATACGGACTGGACTGGGCGAGCCTGCGCGCGGTGAACCCGCGGCTGATCTACTGCTCGATCACCGGTTTCGGCCAGACCGGCCCCTATGCCGCGCGCGCGGGCTACGACTACATCATCCAGGGCATGTCCGGGCTGATGTCGGTGACCGGTCCGGCCGAGGGCCAGCCCACGAAGGTGGGCGTCGCCGTCACCGACATCTTCACCGGCGTCTATGCGGCCACCGCGATCCTCGCCGCGCTGCACCGGCGAGCGGCCACCGGCTCCGGCGAGCACATCGACATGGCCCTGTTCGATACCGCGGTGGCGGTGATGGCGAACCAGGCGATGAACTATCTCGCCACCGGCACGCCTCCCGGGCGGCTTGGCAACTTTCACCCGAACCTTGCGCCCTATCAGGTGGTGCCCTGCGCGGACGGTCACATGATCGTCGCCGTGGGCAATGATGCGCAGTTCGCGCGCCTGTGTCGCCTGCTGGCACGGGAGGATATCGCCGCCGATCCTGCCTACGCCAGCAACGCCGACCGGGTGGCCCGCCGAGACGCTCTGTCCGAGGCCCTGTCGGCGGAGACGGCGCGCTGGCACAAGTGTGATCTTCTGGCCGCCTGCGAGGCCGGCGGCGTTCCGGCCGGGCCGATCAACGACATGGCCGAGGTTTTTGCCGACCCGCAGGTGATCGCGCGCGGCCTGGCGCTGGACCTCGACGGGCTGAAGGGAGTGCGGGCGCCGTTCCGCTTCTCGGGCGGCGACGCGGTGGCCGACCGGCCAGCCCCGATGCTGGGCGAGCACGACGCCGCCGTTGCCCCTTCACTGAACGGGCGGCAGCCCCGAGGCTGACGCGGGCGATTGTGCCGGGCCGAGCGGCTGCCTAACGTGACGCACATGATCGGCCTCGACGAGATCCGCGCCACCCGCGCCCGCATCGCCCCGCAGTTGCGGCAGACCCCGCTCTTCGCCGGCGCGCGGCTGGCCGACCCGCCGACGGAGGCGGAGCTTCTTCTGAAGCTCGAATGCCTGCAGGTCTCGGGCTCCTTCAAGGCGCGCGGGGCGGCGGCGAAGATCGGGGCGCTTCCGGCCGAGGATCTGGCGCGCGGGCTGGTCACCGCGTCGGGCGGCAACCATGGCCTGGCGGTCAGCCATGCCGCGGTGTCGGCCGGCGTGCCGGTGAAGGTCTACCTGCCGGAAACCACCACGCCCGCGAAGATCGCGCGGCTGCGCGCACTTGGAGCGACCGTCGAGGTGGTGGGCGCCGTGTTCGACGAGGCGGCCGAGGCCGCGCGTGCCGAGGTGCAGGCCACCGGCGCCACCTTCATCCACCCCTTCGCCGATCCGGCGGTGGTGGCCGGGCAGGGCACTCTGGCGCTGGAGATCCTCGACCAGCTCGGCGGCGAGCCCCCGGACGCGGTGCTGATCGCCATCGGCGGCGGCGGGCTGGTCACCGGGCTGGGCGTGGCGCTGAAGGCGCTCAGCCCGGCCACGC
>PUNI01000269.1 GCA_003551745.1 Paracoccaceae bacterium
CCCGCGGCTGCGTGCCTTCCATGAATGCGGCAACGGTGTTTGTCGTACCCAGGTCTATTCCAATTATTCGGCCCATTTCGGCTACGGCTTCCTTCTGCGCATTGAGACAATCAACTCCACTTCGCCCACTGTGGTGCCCACTCGCGCTGCAATGATATTTGGTGCAATACCTTTTTCGTACAGGTCGATAATCTGTGCACGTCGATCTTCGCTACCGCCCTCGTTCTGTTTGTCCGCCTGCTGCTGCTCGTGCTCCTGGCGCCGCTGCACCGCGGCCTGCTGCACCATATCGCTGTAGACCCGTGTACCAGATTCATGCGCGTCGAGTTCGCGCCGCAGCACCGCCACGCGCCGGTCCGCGGACTCTATGAGTCGATTCAAGCGCACGATACGCTCTTCGAGCAAGCCGATATTGCGTTCCGTGGTCTGGTTGAACTCTACAATCAGTTCGTCTACCTCACCGCGAATCTGGTTCAGTACAGCGGACGGCTCTATTCGCCGCTCGATGCGGCGAATGAGCAAGGCCACTGCCGCGGCGGTGACCAGCAAGCTCACCAGAAGCACTGAAAACCAGCTCATGGTCTGGCTTACCCCGTGACGTCCACATTGCGGCCGAGATCGGGATCGCGAAACACCTCCGGGTCTTCGCTGGAGTCAGACCTGTCACGCCGGGACTGATCCTGCTTCTGCTCGTCCAGGCCGCACACATCGGCGCCGGCTACATCCGGGGGCTGCGGATGTATATCGGCGAGGAGGGCGAAGCGGTCACGGGGGCCGCAGTCGCCATATCGACGGCATGCATCGGACTGTTGGCGTACCTTTACAACGCCGTCGGGGTCGTCCGGGGGGAGGAGCAGGACGAATTTTCCGACATTGTATCGCTGGTCGAGCGCATCTTTCAGACGGCTTATGAATGCCGTGCCAGCGACGTGCACATCGAGCCCACGCGCGACGGCGCGGTCGAAATCCAGCGCGGAGTTGGTCTCGGCGAAATGGTAATGCGAGCCCACCTGCACCGGCCGGTCGCCAGTGTTGGCCACCCGCAGGGTGATTGTCGCACGGCCCGCGTTCAACTCGATCTCGCCCGGCGCGGGCAGGATTTCTCCGGGTCTCATCGCCTCGTCTCCCAAAGAGTGGGGCCGGCCGGGCCGGCCCCGCGATGTGTCAATGCAGCGCGATCACCCGCGCCTGCCCGCCGGTGCCGCCGCGGAGCTTCGGTGCCCCGACCATCAACGTCGCGCCCGCCACCGGCACCTCGTCGAGCCCGGCGAGACACTCGATCCCATAGCGGCCGGTGGGCAGCCAGGCGTAATGGGTGGCGAAATCGGGCGAGGGGCCGTGGTCGAGCGAGAGCGTGTCGACCGCCATCACCTGCGCCGGGGTCTCCTCCAGCAGGAACTCCGTGGCCTCGATATGAAAGCCCGGGAAATGCAGCCCACCCGGCCGCGCCGGGTCGGCGCCACGGAACTCCGGCGTGCCGACCTTGGTCGCCCAGCCCGAGTTCATCGCCACGCAGGCGTTCTCGGGAATGTCGCCATGGCGCGCGATCCAGGCGCTGATGTCGTCAGGGGTGACCTGGGTATCCCGGTCGCCTGCCGCGCGCTCGCGGATGTCGATGACGCAGAGCGGCACCACGAGGCTGGCAAGCGGCAACTCGTCCACCGAAAGCCCGTCTTCCGAAAAGTGCAGCGGCGCATCGATATGGGTGCCGGTGTGCTCGTTCACCGTCAGCGTATAGAGGTTGTAGCCATCCTCCGCGAAATCGAAGTCCTTGCGCATTTCGACACCCGGAACACCGCCGAAGGTGGGGAAGTCGGGCGAGAAGAGATGGGTCATGTCGGTCACCTGGCGCGCGCCCTGCGCCAGTGCCGGCGGCGCGGCGAGCGTGGCGCCGCCACCGACCGCGGCGGCCGCGGCCGTGGCGGCCGAGGCCCGGAAGAAATCGCGCCGCGAGAGCATCCGCTCCTTGACCGCGCGGGTCACACAGACATCGCACATGGCAGGTTCACCTCCCTGTTCCTGGCCGGCTCAGGCGCGATGCCCGAGCCGCTGGCCGCTGCCGTCCGCCCTAGCCCGCCTCACCCATCGTCAGGCGCGTGAACAGGCCTTCTTCCGGCGCCTCCATCACGACGCGCCAGCGTTCGGCCCGGTCGCCCTCGTTCGCGTCGCGCAGCAGCGGCCAGGCGGACATCGGGATGATATACCCGATCTCGGCGCCCGTCTCGCGGTTCCGCACGCGCACCTCGCCGAAGGCATCGGGGGCCGAGGGGTCCGGCGCAAGCGTCAGGCTGCGTTGGCCAAGCGAGACGCGGGTAACCGCCTGCAGCCCGTCGATCACGCAGGGACAGGGCGCGTCGGGGTGCGACCAGTAGGTGACCTCGAGTCCGCGATGCGGCGCGTCGAGCCGCTCCATCGCATCGGCGCCGATGCGGATGCCCAGCGCGATGAGCGACCCGAAGCCGCCGTGCACATGCTCTCCGAGCGCGATCCACTCCGCCGCGGGGCGACCGGCCAGCACCTCGCCGCCCGCCGGCGGTGCCACCGCATCCGCCGCCGGCGAGAGCACCAGCACAGCCCCCGCCCCCACCGTCGCCATGCCCAGCGCCCGGGCGAGGAGCGGCCGCCGCAGCCGCCCCAGGGCGAGACCGAGCCCCAGCCCGGCGACAATCAGCGCCGCCGTGGCGAGGGTGAAGCCAGCCGCATAGGCTGCCAGGCTGCCCCCCGGCCCCTCGGCGCCATGGGCATGGCCATGGGCCAGGCCGAACAGCGCCACCAGCGCCACCGCGGCGCCCAGCGGCAGCCGCGCGGCCAGCGCCACCAGAGCGCCGAGCACGATCACCGAGGCGAGGATCACCGGCTCCACCGCCGGCATCGGTACCCCGAGAGTGCCCA
>PUNI01000144.1 GCA_003551745.1 Paracoccaceae bacterium
CGCGGCGTCGGCCGCGGTGTCGGCCGCAGCCGCGGGGGGGGCGTCGGAGGGGGACGGCGGCGGCGGCACGGCCCCGGCGGCCTCCTCGGCGACCGCCGCCTCGGCGGCGGGCTCTGCCGGCGCAGCCGCCCTGGACGGAGCGGCCTTGGACTGGGCGGCCTTGGATTGCGCCGCCTCGGAGGGGGCGGCCTTGGTGGCGGTCTTGCGGGGGGTGGCGCGGGCGGTGGCCTTACGCGGCATGGCGCAGCCCCTCGGTGTGGCGGCGCAGGGCGGTGGCCCCGGCCAGTTGCGGCGGCAGCGGATCGGGCAGGTGCAGCCACAGCGGATCGACCATGCGCAGCATCGCCCGCACCATCTGCTGGAAATGGAAGCGGTGGTGGTGCGAGATGGTGCTGCCGCACCAGTCGACGATCTTCAGGCAGGAGGCCAGCACCGCGGCGCGGTGGACCGGTTCGTGGAACTGCGGCCGCTGCGCGAAGCTCTGCAGGGTCATCCGGGTGACGGCAAGGATGTCGAAGCGGGTGTCGCTGGAGGTCGCGGTGATCTGCGGGCGCTGGTAGCGGCGGAAATAGGTGAAACAGGGGGTCTGCACGAAGCCCAGCCGCCCGGCCGCGGCCAGGATGTTGGTGTGAAAGAAGATGTCCTCGAAGAAATGGGTGTTGGGAAAGCCGATGCCGCTGTCCTTCAGCCAGGCGGTGCGCACCACCTTGTTGGCCGATTGCGGCTCGATCAGCTGCGCCAGGCTGCGCACGGCGGGGTTGTGGGGATGATCGGAGGTGACCAGCCCGTCCGGGCAGAGCTGCGCGATCTCGGCAAAGCGGGCGGTGTCGTAGAAGGGCATGAGCTCGTCGCGGATCTCCGACAGCACGCCGCGGCACAGAAGCACGTCGGGCGCGTGGCGGTCGATCGCCGCGGCGATGGCGGCGAAGGCCCAGCCGGGGCGGCAGTCGTCGGCGTCGAGAAAGCAGACATAGTCGCCGCGCACCTGTTCCAGCGCCTTGTTGCGCGCCCCCGACAGACCGTCATTGGCCTGCCGGATCAGCCGGATGCGCGGATCGTCGAGACCTGCCAGGATGGCCGGGGTGTCGTCGGAGGAGCCGTCGTCGACGATGATGTACTCGAAATCCTCGAAGCTCTGGGCCAGCACCGAGCGCACGCTCGTCATGAGCGCCGGGCCGTCGTTGAAGGTCGTGGTGATGCAGGACAGCTTCGGCATTGGCACCCCATGGCAGAACGCGGTCCCCGCATCGGGGACCCCCGCGACATGTCGCGCGCAGACTAAGCGCGTTTGCCCCGGGTCTGTCCAGCCCCGGCGGCCCGCCGGCCCGGCCGCGGGCGGCCCCGCGGCGCAAACCGGTGGCAGAACGGGCCCGCGCACCCCCCGTGCATGTCCCGCGCAGGCCCGGATGCGGGATCTGTGGACATCCGGGGTGGCGGGGCCTTGCCGATGCGCGGCGGAGGGTTGGCAGCGGTCGGCGAAATCCGCTAGGGCTGCGGGGCGATGGGGTTGGGAAAAAGATGTGACAGATCATGATGACAGGCCGATTTCTGATGGTGGGGGCGGGCCTGTCGGGCGCGGTGATCGGGCGGACGCTGGCCGAGGCCGGCCATGACGTCTCCGTCGTCGATGCCCGGCCCCATGTCGCCGGCAACTGCCACACCGAACGCTGCCCCGACACCGGCGTGCTGGTGCATGTCTACGGCCCCCACATCTTCCACACCGACGACGCCGAGGTCTGGGACTACGTCAACCGGTTCGAGGAATTCCGCCCCTACCGCAACCGGGTCAAGGCCACCACCGGCGGGCAGGTCTATTCGCTGCCGGTCAACCTGCACACCATCAACCAGTTCTTCGGCAAGACCCTGCGCCCGTCCGAGGCGCGCGCCTTCATCGAGGCCCAGGCCGACACCTCGATCGCCGAGCCGCAGACCTTCGAGGAACAGGCGCTGCGCTTCGTCGGGCCCGACCTCTACGAGGCCTTCTTCAAGGGCTACACCGAAAAGCAGTGGGGCTGTCACCCGTCGGAGCTGCCCGCGAGCATCCTCAAGCGGCTGCCGGTGCGCTTCAACTACGACGACAACTACTTCTTCCACCGCTTCCAGGGGATGCCCACCACCGGCTACACCGCCATGGTCGCGCGCATCCTTGATCATCCGCGCATCGCCGTGCAGCTGGAAACACGGTTTTCCCGCGATCAGGCGGGGGAATTCGACCATGTGTTCTATTCAGGCCCCCTGGACGGGTGGTATGGCTACGACATGGGGTGGTTGGGATATCGCACGCTCGATTTCGAGCGGTTCGTCGATGATGGGGATCATCAGGGCTGCGCCGTGATGAATTACGGCGAGGTCGCGGTGCCCTGGACCCGAATCACCGAGCACAAGCATTTCGCCCCCTGGGAGGACCACGACCGCACAGTCTGCTACCGCGAATATTCCCGCGCCTGCGGGCCCGACGACATCCCCTACTATCCCATCCGCCTGGTGGCCGAGAAGGCGCTGCTGGCCGATTACGTCGCCCGCGCCGAGGCCGAGCGCGGCGTGACCTTCGTGGGCCGGCTGGGAACCTACCGCTATCTCGACATGGACGTGACCATCCGCGAGGCGCTGGACACCGCGCGCCGCTTTCTGGGACATCTTCAGGCGGGCACCCCGATGTCCGCCTTCGCCGTCAGACCGCTGTAGATCAGGGCCGCCCCCGCCCCCTTGCTGCGCAGCAGACGGGGCCGGGCGCCGGGAAAGAAGGCCGCCGATGCGTGACCATGTCGAGCTTGCGCCCGTCCCCGCCGAGGCGCCACCGGGCGGCCGGATCGCCGCCGTGGTGGTCAGCCACAATCGCAAGTCCCAGCTGCGACGCACCGTGCAGCGGCTGCTGGAGGAAGGCGTGGAC
>PUNI01000106.1 GCA_003551745.1 Paracoccaceae bacterium
TCCCGACGAACCAGACGTTCTTGCCGCGCGTGTGCTGCAGGTGGGTCAGCCAGGCGATCATCTCGCGCCCGTGCAGCCCGTAGGCGCCGCGCACGTCAGGCTTGCCGGTCTTCTCGGAATGCGCCTCGGGCTGGCCCTTGCACCACTGGAAGCACAGCCGGCCGGCGACGGTGATCGAGTCGATGAACACGGTGTCGTAGCGGTCCAGCGCCGCCGGATCGCCGAACTTCGCGCAGACGGCCGCGTAATGCGCCGGGCTGTAGGGCTGGTCGTCGCGCAGCGCCGGGTTGGGCCCGCCGATGAACACCGCGAAATCCCGGCATTCGGTCCAGGTGCGCGGCCGGATGGCATCGATCGCCAGCCCCTCGATGGCGAGATCCCCGGCCTCGAGATCGAAGAACAGCGTGGTGGTGGCCTTGAGCGTCCACAGCAGGCTGGTCTTGCCGATGCCGGAGCGGCCGAAGATGACGCCCTTGATGCCGCGGGGCTCGGCGAGGCGCTGATCGGCGGTGATGATGGGAAGCACGCCGGTCATTGCGCCCCCCCTCTCTGCAGCCCGATCCCGGCACTCTGCGCGAGGATCGCATCGAGGCAGTCGCCGAAGCTCCAGTCCGGGTTTGCCGCCCAGAACCGGTCAGCCTGGCGCAGCGCGTTGCGCCATTCGCGCAGGGCATGCTGGTCGTTCGCGATCTGCAGGCGGCGGATCTCGATGGCGCGTTCGAACTCGGCGCGCGACAACTGGCGGGTCGACACCAGGGTCGTGCCCTCGAGATCCATGGCCACGGCCGCGGGCAGCTGGAACGGCAGCGGCGGCTGTTCGGGCGTGGGCAACCGCTCCGCCTTGAGCCTGAGGCTGCGCGCGCGCTGATCGATCCGGGCCACGACGCCGTCGATCCCGGCGAGATACTGTCCGTCGGCATCGATATCGTCCCAGCGGTCGACGGCCGCCTGGCGCTTGTTGATCGCGCGACCGGCGATCACCGCGCCGACGATCTCGGCCACGACGTCATTCAGACGCATCTGTCCCATTCCGGACCTCCTGCTCGTAAAGGGTGCTGAATTCGGTGAGCCAGGCCGCCGCGCGCCGTATCGGCGCTGTCCGGACCGCATGACGTGAGGCCGGTGGGATGCGGCGCACTGCCTCCGCCGGGCCTGGCTGCTCATCGATGCGTTCGACGATCTCGACGAGGCGCTCGTGAATGGCGCGATCCTCTGGCGTGCCGAACACCGCGATCTGGCGGGCCCTCTGCTCAGGGGTCAGAGGCGGCGGGCGATCTTCCTCAAGGCGCCGGACGCTCTCCTGGACGCGCTGGAGCCGGTCGAGCGAGCGTTGCAGCCGCGCTTCCGCGGCGCGGCGGACCGCCGCACGCGTGGGTTCCTCGCCGCGGTCCAGCCGCTCATCGAGCGTGCGGCGCACGAGGCCCGGGTCGGCCGCCTCGGCATCTCGGATCAGCCGGGCGTCGTGGATCGACTTGCGCGACAGGCCCAAATCCGCGGCCGTCGCTGCACCGTTCCCCTCGGGAACGGTCCATTGGTTTCCACGATTGCTCGTGGCGCTGGCCACCTCTCCCCGCGCCTGCGCGGCATCGTATTCATCGGCGAGGCGCCGCTTGGCCGCAGCCTCGATCTCCAGCGCATCCGCCTGCGCGCGGTGAGCGGCCGCGACGAGGTCGTCATGCGCGGCCTTGGCGCGGTTGAGGCGGGCAGCGCGCCGCGCGGTGTCATAGGCGAGGCCTGCCGCCTCGCGGGCCTCAAGCACTTCGGCCGCCGTCTTCGCGCCGGCCAGCATGCTCGCGGCGCGCTCGATGAGGCCCGGTAGACCCGGGCTGTCTGCGGCGATGGGGGCGAGCGCGGTCATTGCCGGGCCTCGTTCGGCTCGAACACCACCTTGAGCGCGCCGGTCTTCACCGTGCGGGCCGGCTCGAACCCCTTGCGCCAGGCTTCGGGCAGCGCGGCGTACTTGCGCTCCGACACTTTCAGCGCGGTGTCGATGAATTCGGCCGGGTCCTCGCCGGCGGCGGCGATGTTGGCCGCGATCTGCGCGAGCCGCTCCTGGTCCCACTCCACCCGCTTGGGCAGATCGGCGATCACGGTGTATTCGCCGTCCACCAGCCGCACCGTGCCGGTGTCCTTGCCGGCTTCGCGGCGGGCCTCGGCGGCGCGGGTGGCGTAGCGGACCTCCAGCGCGGTATTGAACCGGGCGGTGGCAGCCTTCAGCCGCCGGGCGGCATGTTCGAGTTCAACTTGCAGGCCGGCGAGCAGGTCGACCGGCAGCTGGGCGAGTTCACCCGCAGGCAGGTTGATCAGATCGTCGATGCCGGGGGCGTTGTCGGGAAAGGGCATGGGTCTCTCCATGATCGGGGGGTGGGGTCAGGCGGCCTCGAGCAGGCGCATCGAGAGAGCCGCACCGGATCGGCCGGACCTTGGGCGGGCGATGGCGATGTAGGCGAAGCGGTCCGTCGCCAGCCGGGCCTGGACGAGGTGGACAAGCCCCTGCTCGGCGGCCCGGAACGCGGCATCGGCCAGCCGGCGCAGCTCAAGGCGAGCCTCCGTGGGCAGGGTCGAGAGCAGCTTGTCGGTATCGACCACAAGAAAGCCGCGGTGATAGACCAGCACCTCCCCTGCCCCGGCCTGCGCCACCCAGGCGCAGAAACCGATCTCGGTGATCGGGGAGCTTGCCGCCGGGGTGCAGGGTGCTGCCGGGCACGGCCCCGTCATCAGGCGGGCCATGGTCATTGCACCCTCCCCAGCCGCGTGCTGGCGGCGGTGCTGTCGCAGCGGCGACCGTTCTCATAGGCCTCGACGTCGTCGAGCCTGTAGACGACACGCCCGCCGATCTTCACGAAGGCCGGCCCCTCGCCTTTCCAGCGCCAGCGCTCCA
>PUNI01000124.1 GCA_003551745.1 Paracoccaceae bacterium
GATGAAAGGCGAGCGACGCCGCGTTCGAGCCGGTCACCGCCCCGATCAGCGCCCGCGCGCCGGCTGCTGCCGCCCGCACCTCCAGCGCCCGCAGGAGCGCTGCGCCAATACCCCGCCCCTGTACTGCAGGCGCGACATAGACCGTGTGCTCCATGGTGCGCGCATAGCCAGGCCCGCCGCGGAACTGGAAGACGCTGCCGAAGCCCGCGAGCCCGCTGGCGGTTTCGGTCGTCTCGGCCACGAGAAACGCCCATCCCGCCGCCTGCCGCCGGGCGATCAGCGCGGCAATTTCCGATGCCGTGCGCGGGGTGGGCCAGAAGGTCACCACCGTGTCGCGGATGATCGGGTTCCAGATCGCCGCGATCGCCGTGGCGTCACCGGCCACGGCGTCGCGCAGAGAGAGCCCGCCGGGGCCAGCCTTGTCGGCGCGGCGTGGCGCGGCACCACCGTCGGCCGAACCCGCCGGCTGCGCTGTGTCGCGGGGCGCTCTCACAGCCGTCGCGGACCGGCCGGGGTGGCGAGATCGACGGCAAGGCTGGGCGTCGGGCCGGCGACGACCTCGATGCGCGGATCGTCGAGCAGACCGGCCAACGCGGCCCGCAGAGCCTGGGCGCGCGGATGGGTCAGCTGCAGCCGCTGCAGCCGGCACCCGGCATCCGGCAGGCGCGGTGCCGGATGCGCGGTGCCCTGCCATTCGATCAGGGCCGGGAAGAGATTGTCGAAAGGCAGCCTGCCATCCTCGGGCACGGCCATGCGCCAGCGCAGGTCCCCGCGGGCGAAGGGCTGCGCCGCGCCGCTTCCGGGCGGCGCGCCGGCCAGCGCGGCGGCGAGGTCTTCGCAGCGGACCACCCAGGCTTGCAGCCGAATGGCGGAGCCAAGCTCGTCGAGCGCGAACCAGCGCGGGTGATCCGGGGCCTGTGCGGCCGGGTGGACGGCGATAACCTCGAGATAGGCGTCAGGCCCCAGCGACAGCAGACGGTTGTGGGTGCCCATGGTCGCATGCGCGCCGCCGGGCGAGAGCGTCAGGCCGGTCTGCGCCTCGACCCATTGCGTGCCCGCCTCCAGCGTCGGCGCGGCGATCACCAGATGGTCGAGCGTGGCCATGGATCAGCCGCGCGCCGCCCGGATCAGGCCGAGGATGTCGCGCGCCGCCGCCGGAATGTTGGTGCCGGGCCCGAAGATCGCCTTGACCCCGGCCTTGCGCAGGAAGTCGTAATCCTGCTGCGGGATCACGCCGCCGCAGATCACGAGGATGTCCTCGGCGCCCTGGGCCTTCAGCGCCGCCACCAGCTTCGGCGCCAGCGTGCGGTGGCCGGCGGCCTGGCTGGAGATCCCGATGACGTGCACGTCGTTGTCCACGGCGTCCTGCGCGGCTTCCTCGGGTGTCTGGAACAGCGGGCCCACATCCACGTCGAAGCCGATGTCGGCGAAGGCGGTGGCGATCACCTTGGCGCCCCGGTCGTGGCCGTCCTGGCCCATCTTCACCACCAGCATCCGCGGCCGGCGGCCCTCGGCCTCGGCGAAATCCTCCACATCCTGCTGGATCGCGGCGAAGTCGTCGTCGCCCTCGTAAGCCGCACCATAGACCCCTGCCAGTGTCTTCACCTCGGCCCGGTGGCGGCCGAAAACCTTCTCCATCGCCATGCTGATCTCTCCCACGCTGGCCCGCGCCCGCGCTGCCTCCACCGCGGCCTCGAGCAGGTTGCCACCTTCACGCGCGCGGCGTTCCAACTCGGCCAGTGCGGCGTCGCAGGCGGCCTGGTCGCGGCTGGCGCGGATGCGCTCCAGACGGGCGATCTGGGCGTCGCGCACCTTGTCGTTGTCGATGTCGAGGATGTCGATGGGGTCTTCCTTGTCCTTTCGGTACTTGTTGACGCCCACGACCACCTCGTCGCCCCGGTCGATGTCGGCCTGCCGCCGCGCCGCCGTCTCCTCGATCCTCAGCTTCGGCATGCCGGCGATCACCGCCTTGGTCATGCCGCCCATGGCCTCCACCTCCTCGATGAGCTGCCAGGCGGCCCCGGCCAGATCGGCGGTCAGCTTCTCGACGTAATAGGAGCCCGCCAGCGGATCGACGACCTTCGTCACACCGGTCTCCTCCTGCAACACCAGCTGGGTGTTGCGGGCGATGCGGGCCGAGAACTCGGTGGGCAGCGCGATGGCCTCGTCGAGCGCATTGGTGTGCAGCGACTGGGTGCCCCCCAGCACGGCCGACATCGCCTCGTAGGCGGTGCGGATGACGTTGTTGTAGGGGTCCTGCTCGGCCAGGCTGACGCCGGAGGTCTGGCAATGGGTGCGCAGCATCGACGAGCGCGGGTCCTTCGGTGCGAATTCCTGCATGATCCGGCTCCACAACAGCCGCGCCGCCCGCAGCTTGGCGACCTCCATGAAGAAGTTCATGCCGATGGCGAAGAAGAACGACAGCCGCGGCGCGAAACGGTCGACATCCATCCCCCGGGCGATGGCGGCGCGCACGTATTCGCGCCCGTCCGCCAGGGTGAAGGCCAGCTCCTGCACGAGGTTCGCGCCGGCCTCCTGCATGTGGTAGCCGGAGATCGAGATCGAGTTGAAGCGCGGCATCTCGGCGGCCGTGTACTCGATGATGTCGGCGACGATACGCATCGAGGGTTCGGGCGGATAGACATAGGTGTTCCGCACCATGAACTCCTTGAGGATGTCGTTCTGGATCGTGCCGGAAAGCTTCGACCGCTCCACCCCCTGCTCCTCGCCGGCGACGATGAAGCTCGCCAGCACCGGGATCACCGCGCCGTTCATGGTCATCGAAACCGAGATCTCGCCCAGGGGGATCCCGTCGAAGAGGATCTTCATGTCCTCGACCGAGTCGATGGCGACCCCGGCCTTGCCCACATCGCCCTCGAC
>PUNI01000303.1 GCA_003551745.1 Paracoccaceae bacterium
CACCTCGACCCCGGGGTGCGCGTCGAGGTAGTGCGCGAGCGAGGTCGTCCCCGCGCCCCGGAACCCCACCACCCAGAGCCGCGGGAGCGCGTTGCGCCAGTCCTCATCGAGGGCCGTTGCCTCTTCCCCCTCTTTCCCCCGCTCCTTCCCCCCCGGGGCCTCCCACATCGAGAGGGCAACGGCGCCCGACCAGAGGCGGTCGTAGCGGAGCCAGGGGTTGGGCGACGCCGTGCGGGCGGCGTGCCCCAGGATCGAGTGGTTGAGCCAGCGCCCGGTGAGCTCGCGGTCGATCGCGGCGACCCACGAGTCGGAGAGGGCGCAGGCCTCGCCGTGGGTGTAGCGGGCGTAGCGGCTCAGCGCACGGCGCGCCTCTTCGCTCTCCTCCTCACCCGCCCCCACCATCTCCACCCCCTCGCCACCACCGCCACCACGCGATCCGAGGTGGGGGCGGTAGCGCCACCAGGGCGTGTCGTCGTCTGGGCCGGGGGCGAAATGGGCGCGGTTGCGCCGGCAGACGTAGCAGGGGCTGTGGAGGATCTCGTGGAGCTCGCCCCCGCGCCGCCACGCCACGTAGGAGGCGCCCACGAGACCCACGGCGAGGACGAGGACGAGGGCGATCCAGCGGCAGCGCTTGGCCGCAGTGGCGCGCATCGCGGTGCGCCCGACCGAGAAGGAAAAGTCGCAGCCCGCCTGGGTGAGGGCGCGCGCCACGCACCAGGGGACCAGGTAGCGGCAGAGGTGGTAGCGCCGCTCCTCCACCACGAACCCGCCCTCCTCGTCGTAGTCGGGGAACAGGCGAAATTCGTATTGGTCGCGCCGCTCGCGCTCCTCGATCTCCTGGAGGCGCGCGGCGGCGGCGAGGCGGCGGCGCTCGTGCGCCAGCCACCGCTCGTCATGTCGTTTCTTGAGCACGGCCTGCTCCTCGGCGGTGATGTCGCGCCGGGGGCGCGGGACCACGCGCACTCTCTCCGCCATCGCGCGCGTCACGTTTTTATAATATACTATAATATACTATAATATATATTATAGTATATAAAATATAGTGATATTATATGGGGGTTTAATGGAAAAATCGGGGGGTGTATTGGTGACGTGGGTGGACAAAAAGGGGCGTGCGTGCGCGCGCGTCAAGCACTGTTGGATCTCAGAATACCAAAGGGCGCGGGGAGCCGCCCGAGCGAGGCGCGCCGCAGCCTCCCCCCGCGCCGCCGCCGCTGCCGCCGCCGCGCGGGCGAGCGAGTGTGGTCGGGGAGGCCCTCTGGGGACGGGTAGTAACCCTGGCAGTAGAGGCGGAGGTGCACGCGCTCGTAGTCGTGGAGATCGAGGCGCTCGTCGCCCCCGCACTGCACAAACGCCATGAGCTCCTCCTCGCTCCAGAGCCCGTTGAACTGGGGCCAGTGCTCCCTCACGACCTCGCAGGCGCGCAGGACGTCCTCGACCTCGGGCGCGCGGTCCTCCACGACCCCCCGCCGCCGCGGGGGGTGAAAGGGGGCCCCCTCGTGGTAGGGTGGGATCTCGTGACGCTCTGTGGGGTGGTCCTCGCGAAACGCCTCGGCCATCCAATCGGATGGGTCCTCTCCAAGATCCACAATGTCCTGCGGGCCGCCCAAGTCGTACGTCCCAGAGACGACCGCCCCGAAGGGGGGGGAGTAGCGGCGGCAGTACTCGTTGTCGGCAAAGAAGGGCTCGAAGGTGCTTGTCGTCGTCGTCGGCGGCGGCGGCGGCGTCGGCCTCCGAAAGAGTACCGCGTGCTTCGATGTCATTTTTTTTCACGGTAGAGGGGACCTATGATGATGATGTGTTGTTTCCTGGAAGGAGCGGTTCTCGGATGGGGATGGTGGAGCGGTAAACTGTCAGGTGACGGTGATCACATTTTTAACCTTTTATTTTTATTATTATATATTAAATGAAATTAAATTTATATGAAATTAAATTTATATGAAATGTATATTAAATTATATGAAATTATATGAAATAAAATAAGATAAAATTATTGGGGGACTTCGTCGAGGCAGGCGACCCACTTGGCGGTGCGCGAGCGCCCCGTCCCGCGGTTGACGCGGGGCACCCCCGGGCCCGCGGTGCGCACCCCCGAGCAGTGGCGGTGCCAGAGCGCGAGCTGGTTGCACGGGTTGTAGATGCGCCCGTAACCCGCGCGGGCAAACGCGGCCGCCGCGCGGTTCTCGGCGCCCCAGTAGTGCGTCGGGATCCCCCGAAGGTCCTCGGCCACGCGCGCGGGCGCAGGAACCCGGAAGAGGAACGCGTCGGCGCTCCCCGCCCGACCCATGTCCATGCACATCTCGGGCTTGGACCAGCCCCGCCACCGGTCGCGCATCCGACCCCGCCTGCGGGGTGTGCGATCCTCCCCCCGCTCTTCACCGGCGTCGTGGAGGGGGCAGCGGGGGGTGTAGCGCGAGAGCATATAGAGCACGTTGGCCAGGCGCCGCTGCGCCTCGGCGGAGGCCGCGCCAGTGCCGTTCCCCCCGAGCCGCGGCGCAAAGTGGTGCGCGCGCAGGTCGCCCCACCCCCGGCCCACGGGGTAGGTGTCCGAGTTGGCGACCAGCGCCACGGCGCCGGGGGCGAGGGCCGCGTTGGCGTGCGCGATCGCATCGCCGTACGTCGCCGCGTGCCCCACGTCGCGCACGCGCAGCTTCTCCGCGAGCGCGGGATCCAGGTCGCAGAGCGCCGCCAGGACGCGGAGGAGGGGGGGGAGGTCGCGCGCCGTGTCGTTGAGCAGCACGTGCACCTCGGCGACCGAGGGGTGCAGCAGGGTGCGCGCCAGGGCGTACTCGTACTCGCGCTGGCGCGCTTCGAGGTCGGCGGGCCCCGCGGGGCGCGCCTCTGGGTCGCCGGGGCGCTGCACGATGGCTTGGGGGTAG
>PUNI01000328.1 GCA_003551745.1 Paracoccaceae bacterium
GATGAAGAGCGCCGCCAGGACCGGAGAGGACTTGTAGAGTCCGCCGATGCGGTTGAGGTCGGTGCCGCCGGCGAGCTTGTTGGCCACACCCGAGACCAGAAAGAGGTTGGCTTTCACGATGATGTGGTGGACGAGGTAGAAGACGCCGCCCATCAGCGCGAGCGGCGTATAGAGCGCGAGCCCCAGAGTCATGTAGCCGATCTGGCTGATGATGTGGAAGCTCAGGATCTTGCGGAAATCGGTCTGCGCGGCGGCGCCGAGAACGCCTGTCAGCATCGTCAGTGCCGAGACCCAGATCAGGATCTCATGCGTGAAGCCCACGTCGCCCACGAAGACGAGCGTGAACATCCGCATCAGCGCATAGACGCCCACCTTGGTGAGCAGCCCCGCGAACACCGCCGACACCGCGAAGGAGGGCGTGTGATAGGAGGCCGGCAGCCAGAAGAACAGCGGAAAGACAGCCGCCTTCACCCCGAAGCCCACCATGAACATCATCGCGACGACGGTCACCAGGCCCTGGTTCTCGGCCTCGGCGATGGCGCCGCGCAGATCGGCCATGTTCAGCGTGCCCGCCATGCCATAGAGCAGGCCGATGCCGGAGAGGAAAACCAGCGTGGAAACAAGGTTCAGCGCGACATACTTGATGCCGGCATCCAGCTGTTCCTTTGAGCCGCCGAGCACCAGCAGCCCGAAGGAGGCGATCAGCATCACCTCGAACCAGACGTAGAGGTTGAAGACGTCGCCGGTCAGGAATGCGCCGGTGACGCCAGCGATCAGGATCTGGAAAAGCGCGTGATATCCGAGCTTTTCGAGCCGTTCCTCGATTTCGCCAAGCGCATAGATTGCCGTGGCGAGGCCGGTGATCGCGGTGATCACCACCATCACCACGCCGAGGTAGTCGGCGACCAGCGTGATCCCGAAGGGCGCCGGCCAGCCACCCATCTGCGCCGCCACCACGCCGTCGCGCAGCACCGCGAGCAGCAGCGCAATGGAGGCCGCCAGCGACAGCACCGAGCCCCCGAGCGAGATCCACCGCCCCTCCGGCCCGGCGCGCCAGAGATAGGCCGCGACCGCCGTCAGGAAGGGAATGGCGATGGGCAGCGCGAGCAGCCAGCTCGTCATCGCGGCGCCTCCGGGGCCGTGTCTTCCGCCGCGTCCTCGGGCGGTTCGGCCAGGCGCATCTCGTCGGTTTCCATGGTGCGCAGCCGCCGGTAGGCCTCGAAGGCCAGCGCCAGCGTGAAGGCCAGAAGGCCGAAGCCGATGACGATGGCGGTGAGCACCAGCGCCTGCGGCAGCGCATTGCCCACCACCTGCAGCGGGGCGTCGGCGCCGTCCGGCACCAGCGCCGGCGCGCCCTCGGTCATGCGCCCGGAAGCGAAGATCACGAGGTTGGCCGCGTTCGACAGCAGGATCAGCCCGAACAGGAAGCGCAGGAAGCTGCGCGCCAGCATCAGATACACCGAGGCCGCGACAAGCACGCCGATGATGAGCGCGGTGAGCGACTCCATCACACCTCCTCCTCGAAGGCGCAGGCCAGCGACACGATGGAGCCGAGCACCACGAGATAGACGCCGACGTCGAAGACGAGCACGGTGTTGGGCTTGAAGACGGCGGTCTGATAGCTGTCGCCGCCGATCCAGAACCACTGGCCGGTGAAGAGCGCGTCGCCGAAGGGTGCGGCCATCAGCCCCGCCACCAGCGCGATGCCCAGCCCGATCATGGCGATGGCCTCGGGGCTGAGGCGCAGCGCGGCCTTCGCCTCCTTGGTGCCGCAGGCCAGCGCATAGACGATGAAGGCCACCGCACCGATCAGCCCGCCGATGAAGCCGCCGCCGGGCAGGTTGTGGCCCCTCAGCAGCATGAAGATCGAGAAGACGAGCAGGAGCGCCACGAGGATGCGGGCCCCGGCGGAGAAGATGATGGAGTTCATTCGCCGGCCCCCGTCCTGGCGTCAGCCTCGGGTCTGGTCTCGGTCGCCGAGTCGCGCTTGCGCTCACGCAGCCGCTGTCCGCCCTTCAGGAGCGCGAAGGCCCCCAGCGCGGCGGCGGCGACCACGGCGATCTCGCCGAAGGTGTCGAGCGCGCGGAAATCCACGAGGATGACATTGACGATGTTGCGGCCGAAGGCTTCGGGATAGCTGGCGGCCTCGAAGAAGTCGCTCAGCCTCCGGTCGAAGGGCGCCGAGGTGACCATCAGCAGCACCGCGGTGGTGGCCGCGCCCACGCCCACCGCAAGTGCGCCGTCCAGCGGACGGTGGCGCACCCTGCGGTCGGGGTCGAGATAGGGCAGCTTCAGCGCCGCGACGGCGAACAGCACCACGATCAGCAGTTCGACCAGAAGCTGGGTGATCGCCACGTCGGGCGCCGAATAGACGATGAAGATCAGCGCCACGCCGATCCCCACCACGCCGAGCGCGACGATCCCAACGATCAGCGAACCGGTCACCACCACGGCCGCCGTTCCCGCCACGATCAGCGCCGCGATCCCCCATTCCCGCACCGACAGCCCGCCCAGCTCCAGCACCAGCCCGGTCGGCCCGCGCGTCGCCATGGTGGCCAGCAGCGTGACCAGAAGCACCGCGAAGGTGGCGAAGAGATAGTGGCGCAGCACACCGGTCTGGATCAGCCGGGTCTGGCCCTTGGCAATGTCCATGAACCTGTCGAGCAGCCTGTCCCAGCCGGCGTCGAGATCGGGCACCCGCGCTTCGAGCAGCACCAGGCGGTCGCGCAGCTCCTGGTGCCTGCGGTAGAGCAGCACGCCGACGGCCAGCGTCACCACGCTGAGCAGGAGCGGCAGGTTGAAGCCCGCCCAGAGCTTCATGCGTCCGCCGATGTCGGGCGCGCCCATCACGGCCGCAACGGCGGGCTCGATCAGCGC
>PUNI01000280.1 GCA_003551745.1 Paracoccaceae bacterium
CCACGGCCGCTTCGAGACGCTGGCGACGCTCGCCGTTGCCGCCATGCTGGCACTGGCCGCCGCCGGCATCCTGATCGACGCCGGCCTGAGGCTGCTCGACCCGCCCGAGGTGGCGCCCTCGGCGATGGCGCTGTGGGTGGCGGCGGCCTCGATCGCACTGAAGGAAGCGCTGTACCACTACACCCGGGCCGTCGCACGGCGCACCGGCTCGGCGATGATGCTGGCCAACGCCTGGCACCACCGCTCCGACGCGATTTCCTCGGTGGTGGCGCTGGCGGGCATCGGCGCGGCGATGGCGGGCGTGCCGGCGATGGATGCGCTGGCCGCGGCGGTGATCGCAGTGATGCTCGGCCGCATTGCCTGGCGCTTCGGCCGCCCGGCGGTGGCCGAACTGGTCGACGCGGTGCCCGACGCCGATCTCTCCGCCCCCGTCACCGCGGCGCTTGCCGCCGTGCCCGGCGTGCGCGACGTGCACGACCTGCGGCTGCGTCAGACGGGCGGCGCGGTGCAGGCCGACGTCCATCTCGGCCTCGACCCCGACCTCACGCTCTCCGAGGCGCACCGGCTCTGCGAGGCCGCCCGCGACCGCGTCCGCGCCGCCGTGCCGGCCGTGGACGAGATCGTCATCCATCCCGAGCCCCACGGCCATGCCGACGGGTTCGGCGCCCACCGTGCCGCCCTGCGCCCGGCCGTGCGCGCCACGCTGCAGGAGTGCCTGCCGGGCCTGGGCGTCGCCTCGCTGCAGCTCGACTATCGCAACGAGGGCATCCACGCGACCGTTGTGCTCGACGGCCCCGTGCCCGAGGGCGCCGAGGCCGCCGCCCGCGACCGCCTGGCGGCGCTCCACGCTGCCGGCCGGACCGACCTCGTGGCGCTGCGCCTGCTCGGCCCCTGATCCCGGCGCCCGTCATCCTGCCGTCACGATCCGCCCGCAGGGTCGCGCCCGTACTCGCCTCGGAAGGATCTGCAATGTCCCCGTCGCTGCCGCTCGAAGCCATGCTGAACCTCGTCGCCGCCGTTGCCCTCGGCGCCGTGATCGGGATGGAGCGGCAGTGGCGCCAGCGGCTCGCGGGGCTGCGCACCAACACGCTGGTGTCGCTGGGCGCGGCGAGCTTCGTGGTCTTCGCCGCCGCCTTTCCCGAGGAAATAAGCCCCACCCGGGTGGCGGCGCAGATCGTCTCGGGCATCGGCTTTCTCGGCGCCGGCATCATCTTCCGCGAGGGCTTCAACGTGCGCGGGCTGAACACCGCCGCCACGCTGTGGTGCGCGGCCGCGGTGGGGATGCTGGCGGGCACGGGCGAATTCGTGCTGGCCGCCGCCGTCGCCGGCTGTGTGGTATTCGTGAACCTCGCGCTGCGACCATTGTCGCGCCTGCTCGACCGCCAGCCCATCCAGACCACGGAGCTCTCCCGCAACTACAGTGTCGAGATCGTCTGTCGCGGCGCGCAGGAGGCGCATGTGCGCGCGCTGATGCTGCAGGGCTTCGCCACCTCCGGTCTGCATCTCTCGGCGCTCGACAGCGAGAACATCGAGGACACCGACCGCGTCGAGGTCACCGCCCGCGTCCACGGTGAGGGCGTGGCGCCCGAGGCGCTGGAGCAGATCGTCGGCCGCCTCAGCCTGGAGCCGGCGGTGACCGCCGCCCGCTGGCAGATGCGCAACGAGGTCGAATGACCCGCGCTTGACCCCGATCAAGGCGGCCGGGCCGCCCGCCGGGCGATAGGGGCGCGTGCCTGCCCGGAGTGCTCTGATGCCCGCCGCCGTCCGTTCCCTCATTCTGTCCGTTCTTTTGGCGCTTGCGCTTGCCGCTCCGCTGCGCGCGGACGACCGGGGGCAGGCGCTGGCTGCGCATGTGGACGGGCTGGTCGCAGGACTGATGGCGGCAGATCAGGTGCCCGGCGCCATCGTCGCCGTGGTCTCGGGCGAGGAGGTGCTGCTGCGCGGCTACGGCTCGGTCGATCTGGAGGCCGGCACCCCGGCGGGCGCCGACGACGTGCGGTTCGAGATCGGCTCGATCACCAAGCTCTTTACCTGGCTTGCGGTGATGATGCTGGAGGAGGAGGGCCGGCTCGACCTGCAGGCCGATGTGGCAGACTACCTGCCGGGCTTCGACATTCCCGGCGACGCGCCCTTGACCCTGGCGCAGCTCATGCACCACCGCGCCGGTTTCGAGGAAAGCTACGGCCTGTTCGACGAGGGCCTCGGCGCCCTGCCGCGGCGCGCGGCGCTGGCCGCCAGCGCCCCGGCGCAGGCGATGCCCCGCGGCGAGACCACGGCCTATTCCAACTGGGGCGTGGCGCTGGCCGGCCAGATCGTCGAGGAGGTGGCCGGCATCCCCTACGAGACCTTCCTCGAGGAGCGCATCCTCGCCCCCCTCGGGATGACCGACACCACCTACAGCGAGGCCACGGCCCGGCCCGGCCAGCCGCCCCTGTCGCGCAGCTACCGGGTGCAGGGCGGCGTCGCGCACCCGGCCTTCCGCGTCGAGCTCGGCAGCTTCGGGCCGGCCGGCACGGCCGCCAGCACCGCCGCCGACATGGCCCGCTTCCTGCGCTTTCTGATGGGAGACGGCGCGCTCGACGGGGTGCGGCTGCTCGCGCCCGATACCATGGCGCGGATGCGCACCCGGCTTTATGACGACACGCCCGGCGCGGCCGGCATGGCACACGGGATGCAGGCGCGTCCGATGTTCGGCACCGAGGTTTTCGGCCATGCCGGCGGGCTAAACGAATTCCTGTCGAACCTCGTCTTCCTGCCCGAGATCGGCGCCGGCGTTTTCCTGTCCCAGAACGGCGGCGCGGGCGCCAGCCTGCCCTTCGTCGGCGCCGATCTCATCCTGGCGTGGCTGGCGGCGGAGGCCGGGCTGCAGGCGCCCCC
>PUNI01000285.1 GCA_003551745.1 Paracoccaceae bacterium
CAGCGCGGCGGGGCGCTCGCCCTTGTCGGGGAATCAGGCTCGGGCAAGAGCACCGCCGCGCTGGCCGTGCTCGGCGTTGCGGTGTTCCGGGCGGGAGCCGGCGCGCTGGTCGCGGCTCTGGACACGCCGAGCCTCGCCGTCTGCCTGCGCTCGGTGCCGCTGCTGGCGCTGGCACCGCTCCTGGCCATGCTGTGGGCGCTGCGCGCCGGCGCGCCGCTCTCGCCGGGCCGGACGGGCGCGGTGGCCGGCCTCGCCGCCGGCGCGGTCGCCGCGGCGGTCTACTCGATCTACTGCAACCAGGACGCGCTGCTGTTCTACCTGCCGGCCTACGGCGCCGGAATCGCCATGGTGACGCTGCTCGGCGCGCTGCTCGGCGCCCGGTTCCTGCGCTGGTAGGGCTTGGCGCGTGCCCCGGCCGGCGGCGGATGCAGGGGCAGGGAGGCGTCCGCGCCGGGGCGGGGCTCAGGCGTCGCGCAGCGCGCGCCAGCCGATGTCGCGCCGGCAGAAGCCTTCGGGCCAGTTGATGCGGTCGACCATCGCGTAGGCACGGTCCCGGGCCTGCTGGAGGGTCCCGCCGCGGGCGGTGACATTGAGGACGCGCCCGCCGGCGGCCACGAGTTGGCCGTCCTCGACGCGGGTTCCGGCATGGAACACCATGTGCCAGCTGTCGTCGGGCAGACCTTCGAGCCCGTGGATCGCGCTGCCGCTGCGATAGGGGCCGGGATAGCCCCGCGCGGCCATCACCACCGTCAGCGCATGGTCGTCGGCCCAGTGCACGGCCATCTCGGCAAGACGGCCTTCGGCGCAGGCGTGCATCAGATCGAGCGCCTGCGCGCCGAGGCGCATCATCAGCACCTGCGCCTCGGGATCGCCGAAGCGGACGTTGTATTCGACCAGCCGGGCGGTGCCCTGATGGATCATCAGCCCGGCATAGAGGACGCCGCGATACGGTGTCCCGCGCCGCGCCATTTCGGCCAGTGTGGGCTCCACGATCCGGGCCATGACCTGTGCCTCCATCTCCGGCGTCAGGATCGGAGCCGGGGAATACGCGCCCATGCCACCCGTGTTCGGCCCCTCGTCACCGTCGAAGGCGCGCTTGTGGTCCTGCGCCGACCCGATCGGCAGGGCGGTCTCGCCGTCGCACAGGACGAAGAAAGACGCCTCCTCCCCCTCCATCATCTCTTCCAGAACCACCGTGGCGTCGGGCTCGGCGAACAACTGCTCCAGCGCCGCCTCGGCGGTCGCGAGATCCCGGGCGACCGTCACGCCCTTGCCTGCGGCCAGCCCGTCAGCCTTCACGACGATGGGGGCGCCCTTCTGCGCGAGATGGGCGCGGGCGTCGGCGGCGCTGTCGAAGGCGGCCCAGTCGGCAGTGGGCACGCCGGCCGCCGCGCAGACCTGCTTGCAGAAGCTCTTGGAGGCTTCCAGTTCGGCGGCAGCAGCCGAGGGACCGAACGCCGTCACGCCGACTTCGGCCAGCGCATCGGCGACGCCGGCCACGAGGGGTGCCTCGGGTCCGATCACGACGAAATCGATCCCCTCGTCGGCGCAGAAGGCGGTGACGGTCGCCGGATCGAGGATGTCGAGCGCCGCGGTCTCGCCGATGTCGGGAATGCCGGCATTGCCGGGAGCCACCACCAGACGATCGCATTTCGGGTTCTGCTTGATCGCCCAGGCGAGCGCATGCTCGCGCCCGCCGCCGCCCAGCACGAGGATGTTCATCGGCTTTCCCTCCGCTTCCGCGCGTTCTAGGCTCGCCCCCTGGGTGGCACAAGCGGGGCGGCATGGAGCTGATCGAAGAGGCAGGCGGAAACGCGCCGGAATTCACGGTCTCCGAGATCTCCGGAGCCGTCAAGCGCGTCATCGAGGGCGAGTTCGGCCGTGTGCGCGTGCGCGGCGAGGTGGGACGGGTCAGCCGCCCGCGCTCGGGCCACGTCTATCTGGATCTCAAGGATGACCGCTCGGTGCTGGCGGCGGTGATCTGGAAGGGCAACGCGGCCCGTCTGGCGACGCCGCCCGAGGAGGGCATGGAAGTCGTCGCCACCGGCCGGCTGACGACCTTTGCCGGGCAGTCCAAATACCAGATGGTCATCGAGGAGGTCGCCCCGGCCGGCGTGGGTGCGCTGATGGCGATGCTGGAGAAGCGCCGCCGGGCGCTGGCCGCCGAGGGGCTGTTCGACGCCGCGCGCAAGCGGCCGCTGCCCTATCTGCCGGAGGTGATCGGGGTCGTGACCTCGCCTTCGGGTGCGGTGATCCGCGACATCCTGCACAGGCTGGCCGACCGCTTCCCGCGCCGGGTGCTGGTCTGGCCGGTGGCGGTGCAGGGAGCGGCCTGCGCGCCGGAGGTGGCCGCCGCGATCCGCGGTTTCAACGCGCTCGCGCCCGGCGGGCCGGTGCCGCGGCCCGACGTGCTGATCGTGGCACGCGGCGGCGGCTCGATCGAGGATCTCTGGGGCTTCAACGAGGAGATCGTGGTGCGCGCGGCGGCCGAGAGCGCGGTCCCGCTGATCTCGGCGGTGGGCCACGAGACCGACACCACGCTCATCGATTTCGCCGCCGACCGCCGCGCGCCCACGCCCACCGCGGCAGCGGAGATGGCGGTGCCGGTGCGGCTGGAGCTGATCTCGGCCGTCGACGGGCTGGGCGCGCGGTTGGTGCGCGCGGTTGGACAGGGGCTGGAGCGGCGCGGCCAGCGCCTGCGCGATCTCGCTCGCGCGCTGCCGCGGCCGGAGGCCCTGGTTGGGCAGGCGGCGCAGCGGCTCGATCTCTGGGGCGAGCGGCTGCCGCTGGCGCTGTCGGCTGCGGTGGCCGCCAAGCGTCTGGGCCTCGGCCGGGCCGCGGCCGGGTTGCGGCTGCGGGCCTTGGCGGAACGCCTCG
>PUNI01000488.1 GCA_003551745.1 Paracoccaceae bacterium
CACCCACGAGGCAGCGGGTTTCAAGGGTGACGCGGCGCTTGGAATGGTCGATGGCGCTGACCGTCACCTCGGCCACGACCGTGTCACCGGGGCGGACCGGCGCCATGAACCTGAGCGACTGGCCGAGATAGACGGTACCATGCCCGGGCAGCTGCTCGCCGATCACCGCCGAGATCAGCCCGGCAGTGAGCATGCCATGGGCAATGCGGCCTTCGAAGATCGTGTCCTGCGCGTAGTCGTCGTCGAGATGCACGGGGTTCCGGTCGGTCGACACTTCGGCGAACAACTCGATGTCGCGGTCGGTCACCTGCTTGCGCAGGTAACGGCTCATGCCGATCTCCAGATCCTCGATGCAGATGGTGCCACGAGGCAGGTTGTCGTTCATCGCAGCATCCAGCATTGGCCGACCCTCGGAGTTCATGTTGCGCTGCAGCATAGGGGCAGCGCCGGGCGAGGGCAAGGGCCGCACGCAACTATTTTGCGGCCGGTCCTGTCAAGCCGTAACTTTCTTGCCGTCCATGATCAGCGCAGGAAGCCCATGGCGAAGGTGGGGCTGAGCCCGGCCCCGGCGAGGAAGGCGCCCAGCCGCGCCGGATCGGGCTGGTGCCCCGTGCCGGTTTCCTCGGCGGCGAGCCCGCCGGTGACGAAGATCGAATCGATGTCCTCGGCGATGGCGCCCTGGATGTCGGTGAAGAGACCGTCGCCGACGGCGAGGATGCGGTCGTCCGCCACGGCCCCGCCCGTGGCCGCGAGCCGGCGGCGGGCGAGGTCGTAGATCGGCGGATGCGGCTTGCCGAAATAGAGGCTCTCGCCGCCCATGTCCTCGTAGAGCCGGGCCAGCGCGCCGGCACACCAGAGCCGGCGGTCGCCCTGATCGACCACGATGTCAGGGTTGGCACAGAGCAGCTTGAGGCCGCGCTCCCGGGCCGCGAGGAAGCGGCCGCGATAGGCCTCCGGCGCCTCGTCGTCGTCGAAGAGCCCGGTGCAGACGATGCCCTCGGCGGCCGCGAAGCCCACCCGCTCCACCCTTGGGGCGTCGGCGAGGTGGTCGGGCAGGTCGGTGAAGAAACGCGCATCGCGGTCCGGCCCGAGATGCCAGACCTTGCGGCCGACCGCGCCGGCGAGCATGCCGGCCTGCGCCGCATCGCCCGAGGACACGATCAGATCATGGGCGTCCCGCGGCACGCCCATCGCATCGAGCATCCGCATCACCGAGCCCTCGGGCCGCGGCGAGTTGGTGATCAGCGCCACGCGCCCACCCTGCCGGCGGAACGCCTGCAGCGCGGCCACCGCGGCGGGATAGGGCGCGACGCCGTTGTGCAGGCAACCCCACAGGTCGCAGAACAGGGCGTCGTAGCTTCCGGAGATCTCCGAAAGCCGCTCGATCAGCCGGGTCATTGCCGCCCTCCGGGTCTCGGGTCCGTGGCACCGCCGCTCAGAGCGCGAGCACCGGAATGATCTGCTTCTTGCGACTCATGACACCGGGCAGCACCACCGTGTCGCCCGAGACGGTGACCCCGAAGCTCTTCTCGGCGATCGTCGCCACAAGCTCGCTGGGCACCAGCAGCGTGGCCTCCTCGCGCAGGATGTCGATCACGAAGAGCAGAACCTGATCGGCGCCATCCTCGGCGGCGACCGCCGGCATGCTGTCCATCAGGCTCGCCTTGCGTTCCAGCACCACATGCGGCGCGGTGGTTTCCAGAACCGAGACCCGCAGCTTCTTGCCGCCGACCTCGTATTCCTTCGAATCCATCCGCAGCAGCTCGGCATCCGAGAAGCGCGAGACGTCGGATTTCGCCGCGAACAGCTCGTCGGCGTAATCCGGAATCCTGATGCCGAGTTCACGGGCCAGCTTCTCGGCCAAATGGCGGTCATGGGCCGTGGTGGTGGGAGAGCGGAACTCCAGCGTGTCCGACAGGATGCACGACAGCATGGCGCATTTGATGTTGTCGGGCATCTCGGCGGCCGCGTCGCCCATCAGGTCGTGGAGGATGGTGGCGGTGCAGGCCAGCGGCCGGATGGTGACGTCGATGGGCCCCTTCGTCTGGATCCCGCCCACCAGCTTGTGGTGATCGATGATCGCCAGGATGTCGGCCTCGTTGATGCCACTGGGCAGTTCGGCCGGGTTGTTGGTGTCCACGATCACCACCTTCTCGCCCGGTTGCACGCCGTCGATGATCGGCGGTTTGGGAAGGTCCCAGCGGCGCAGCACGAAGGCGGCCTCGGTGTTGGGCTCGCCGAGCAGCACGGCCTGGGCGGGGGTGTGCTTCACATGGGTCAGATACCACGCCCAGATGATCGGCGAGCCGGTGGAATCGGTGTCGGGGGACTTGTGTCCGAATACCTTGATCATGGAGGTCCATCGCTGCGTCAGAGATCGCGCGCCTTATAGGCAGGCACCGGCGCAATGTCACCCGCCACCACGGCGTGAAGCCGTCCTGGCCGCAGGCCGCTTCCGGCCGACGCGATGGTTGCCGACCCAGACCAAGAAACCGGGGGCGCATGTCAGAGGAATGCGGGCCGGGCCACGAGAGTGCTGGCCGCCGTCGTACGAGGGCGACCGGGCACGTCCCGCGCCCGGTCCTATACGGTCCTATTCGGCCGCCGAGCCGCTGGCCGGGCTCGAATGCAGGAACCGACGGCGCACCCGGTCTCCCAGCAGGACGATGGCGAGCGCCGCCACGCCGATCACGATGATGAAGAGAATGGCCTGCTGCACCAGAGCGCTCAGCGGCGCCACGATGGCAAGCGCAACCCCAACGACGATCAGGCGCCAGTCGAGATAGACGCCGGCCAGAAACGTCCCCAGCGCCAGCACGAGGCTGAGCGACAGACCCGCCTCACCCTCGGTGATCTGGTTATGGATGACGAG
>PUNI01000073.1 GCA_003551745.1 Paracoccaceae bacterium
CCGCAAGCCCGGTGCGGCGGAGGGCGCCGCGCTCAGGCCGCCTCGGCCGTCTCAGCCGCCAGCGCGCGGATGCGGCCAACCATCGCCCGCAGCCCGTTCGAGCGCTGCGCCGAGAGATGGGCGTCGAGGCCCAGCCGGGCCAGTTCGCGCTGCGCGTCGGTCTCCAGCACCGCGCGCACTGTCTGGCCCGCATAGAGCGCGTGCAGCACCGCGATCAGCCCGCGCACGATCATCGCGTCGGATTCGCCCTCGAAATCGAAACGCGCCCCGGGCCCCTGCCCCTCGATCCGCGGCAGGATCCAGACCTGGCTGGCGCAGCCCTCCACCTTGGTGGCCGGCACCTTCACCGCCGGATCGAGCGGCGCCATCGCCTTGCCCAGCTCGATCACATGGCGGTAGCGGTCCTCCCAGTCGTCGAGGAACTCGAAGGTCTCGGCGATCTCCTCGAAGGCGGGGCTGGCCAAGCGCGTGTCTCCCGTGTGCATGTCTTCCGGCATCCTTCGCCAGACCTAGGCGCGGGCCCGGCCGAGGTCCAGCCCGCCGGCCCCGCCACGCCCCCGCGGGAGCCCGCCGCACCCTGCCGGCGGCGCTTTTCATGGCCCGGGGTTTCGGCTAGCGTGCGCGCAACGACACGGGGGCAGTGATGACGAGACCGGTTCTGGCAGCCCTGGCGGCGCTGATGATCCTGAGCGCCTGCGGGAATTTCCGGACGTCGAGCCTCAATCCCTTCGGCTGGTTCTCCCGCAGCACCGAGGAAGCCTCGCTGATCACCGCCGCCGAAGCCCGGCGCGTGGCCGACAACCGCGCGCTGGTCGCGCAGGTCACCGAGATGGCGGTGGAGCCGATGCGCGGCGGCGCCATCGTGCGCGCGGTGGGCCTGCCGCCCACCCAGGGCTGGTGGGATGCCGAGCTGGTGCCCGAGAACGAGTTCCGCCCGGTCGACGGCGTGCTCAGCTTCCGCTTCGTGGTGGCCGGGCCGCGACCGCCGGCGCGGGCGGGCACGCCGATGTCGCGCGAGGTGTCGGCGGCGATCTACGTCTCTGACTTCAAGCTCGCCAACGCCCGTCAGATCACCGTCACCGGCGCCGGCAACGCCCGCACAAGTCGCCGCTGACGCCGCCCCCTCCCCCGCCGGCGCTCAGTCCGCGACCGGGATGATGCGCACCGAGCTGCCCTTCGCCGACAGCGCGATCTCGCCGGCGCAGAGCCGCAGCGCATCGGCGCCGAAGATCTGGCCGCGCCAGCCGCGCAGCGGCGCCACGTCACGCCGCCCGGCGGCGATGGCGTCAAGCTCCTCGGACGAGGCCAGCAGCCGCTGCGCGACCCCCTGCTCCTCGGCCTTGGCCTTCAGCAGCACCCGCAGCAGATCGGCCAGCGCCGGGTTGACCTGAAGCTGCCCGCGCGCGTCGGCCTCGGGCCGCGGCAGATCCTCGCCCGGCAGTGCCAGCGCGGCCTTCACCGCCCGCAGGATTCCCTCGGCAATCTCGCCGCGCCGCGCCTCGCGCAGCAGGAGCCGCGACCGGCCCAGCTCGTCATGGCTCGTCGGCCGCGTCGAGGCCAGTTCCAGCAGCGCGTCATCCTTGAAGACGCGGGCGCGCGGGATGTTGCGACCCTGCGCGTATTCCTCGCGGAAGCGGGCCAGCTCGCGGACCACGGCCAGGAAGCGGCCCGAGTTCGAGCGGGTACGGATCCGCTTCCAGGCTTCCTCGGGGTGCACGACATAGGTGGCCGGGTCGGTGAGCACGGCGAGCTCCTCCTCCACCCAGCCCTGCCGGCCGGTGGCCTCCAGCTGCCGCGCCAGGGTCTCGTAGATCACCCGCAGATGGGTGACATCGGCCAGCGCATAGCTCTTCTGCGCTTCGCTCAGCGGCCGGTGCGACCAGTCGGTGAAGCGCGAGGTCTTGTCGAGGCTGGCCCTGGCGATCTTGCGCACCAGCGTCTCGTATCCCACCTGCTCGCCGAAGCCGCAGACCATCGCGGCGATCTGCGTGTCGAAGAGCGGCGTCGGCAGCGTGCGCCCCTCGATGTAGAAGATCTCCAGATCCTGGCGCGCCGCATGGAACACCTTGACCGTGCCCGGATCGCGCAGGAGTTCGTAGAGCGGGTCGAGCCGCAGGTCGCCGGCCAGCGGGTCGACCAGCACCGCCCGGCCGGAGGCCGGCCCGTCGGATCCCGGCAGCGCCATCTGAAGCAGGCAGAGCTTGGCGTAATAGCTCCGCTCGCGCAGGAACTCGGTGTCGAGCGCCACATAGGGCGCCGCGCGCGCCTCGGCGCAGAAGGCCGCCAGATCCTCGGTGGTGGTCAGCGTCTGCGTCACGGGTGCGGCGCGCCCTTCCCGCAGCGCCGCCCGTGGCGCGCGGGGGCGGGCCGGGCCTGCGCCCGGTGGGGCCTGACCGCCGGGTGCCTCAACGGATCGCGGCCTTCAGCGCCTCGGCCAGATCCGTCCGCTCCCAGGAGAAGCCGCCGTCGGGCTCGGGCTCGCGGCCGAAATGGCCATAGGCGGCGGTGCGCTGATAGATCGGCCGGTTGAGCTGCAGCGCGTCGCGGATGCCGGTGGGCGTGAGGTCGAGCACCTGCGGAATCGCGGCCTCGATGGCGGCTTCCTCCACGGCGCCGGTGCCATAGGTCTCCACATAGATCGACAGCGGGCGGGCAACGCCGATGGCGTAGCTCAGCTGCAGCGTGCAGCGCCGGGCGAGGCCCGCGGCGACGATGTTCTTGGCCACATAGCGCGCGGCATAGGCCGCCGAGCGGTCGACCTTGGTGGGATCCTTGCCCGAGAAGGCCCCGCCCCCGTGCGGCGCCGCGCCGCCATAGGTGTCGACGATGATCTTGCGCTCCGTCAGCCCGGCGTCGCCGTCCGGCCCGCCGA
>PUNI01000166.1 GCA_003551745.1 Paracoccaceae bacterium
CTATGCCTGGCGCCGGTTCCTGGGTCACCTCCTGCCCGAGGGCTGGACGCCCGAGGGCCTCGCGCAGGTCCTGTCGGTGGATTACAAGTTCGCGGTGTCCTTCGCGATCCTGGTTCTGGTGCTAGTCTTCAGGCCCACCGGGCTGTTCCGCGGGAAGGCGGTGTGACCATGGCCGTGAACTGGCGCAACCTCTCGCTCTTTGCCGCCCTCGCCGTGGCGCTGGCGATGGTCTGGAATTTCCAGAGCCCGACCCTGGCGATGACCATCGTCAACATGGGGCTGATCTCGGCCATCATGGCGCTGGGCGTGAACATGATGTGGGGCTATGCCGGCATCTTCAACGTGGGCATCATGGGCTTCACCGCGGTGGGCGGTCTGGCGGCGGTACTGGTGACCATGCCGCCGGTGCCCGAGGCCTGGGGCGCGGGCGGTTTCGGCGCGATCCTCGGGCTGATGATCGGCGCCGCCACCGTCTTTGCCGCGGTGATCGTGACGCGCCGGATGACGCCGGGCTGGCCCAGGTTCCTGACGCTGATCGCGGTCCTTCTGGCGGGCTGGACGCTGAACCGGGCGGTGTTCGTGCCGGCAGTGGATGCCATCGAGGCGGTCAACCCGGCCTCCGAGGGCTATCTGGGGGGGCTCGGTCTGCCGGCGGTGATGGCCTGGCCGGTGGGGGCGGTGATGGCCGCGGGGGCGGCCTGGCTGGTGGGCAAGGTGGCGCTGGGGCTGCGTTCGGACTACCTCGCCATCGCCACGCTGGGCATCTCCGAGATCATCATCTCGATCCTGCGCAACGAGGTCTGGCTGGCCCGCGGGGTCAAGAACGTCACCGGCATCCCCCGCCCGGTCCCCGGCCCCAGCGCCATGCGCCAGCAGGACTGGGTCGTTAACCTCGCTGACACCCTGGGCTGGAGCGTCAACCAGACCGCGCAGATCGTGGTGCAGTTGGGCTATGCCACGCTGTTCCTGATCGTGCTGGGGATCCTGATCTGGCTGGCGGAGAAGGCGCTGAACTCGCCCTGGGGCCGCATGATGCGCGCCATCCGCGACAACGAGACGGCGGCCCGCGCCATGGGCAAGGATGTCACCCGGCGGCACCTGAACATCTTCGTGCTGGGCTCGGCCACCTGCGGGCTGGCGGGCGCGATGATGGTGACCATGGACGGCCAGCTCGTGCCCACGGCCTACGAGCCGCTGCGCTTCACCTTCCTGATCTGGGTGATGGTGATCGTGGGCGGATCGGGCAACAACTGGGGGGCGGTGCTGGGCGGCGTGCTGATCTGGTTCCTGTGGGTCCAGGTGGAACCCGCGGGGCGCTGGCTGATCGACGTGACCACGATCTGGCTGGGCGAGGACAGCGCGCTGCGGGCGCATCTGCTGTCCAACGCGGCACATATGCGGCTGCTGACCATGGGGATCGCCCTGCTTCTGGTGCTACGCTTCAGCCCGCGGGGCCTGATCCCCGAACGCTAGAGCGCGTTGCGGGCTTCTCGATTCAGGATTCCGCTGTGGTGCGATCTGTGATTCCCTGTCTGCGAGGCAGATATGGGGGTCTGGGATGGGCAAGCCACATCCTGTGGAACTTCGCGAGCGGGTGGTGGCCTTCGTCGAGGAGGGGCATTCGCATCGTTCGGCGGCGGCACGCTTCCGGGTGTCGGTGAAGTTCGTCAACGACATGGTCATCCTGAAGCGCGAGACGGGAGGCCTTCATCCCCGGCGCCAGGGCAACGGCGGCGGGCATGGCAAGCTGGAGCCGGTGCGCGCCTGGCTGGAGGCGCGGATGGCGCTCGACAGGGCGATCTGACGCTCGACGATCTGGTGGCCGAGCTTTCTGACCGGCACGGCATCGCGATCCACCGCGTTTCGGTCTGGCGGTTCCTCCGCAGCCTCGGCCTGACGCACAAAAAAAGCCCTCCGCGGCGAGCCATTGATGCGCCATTGGTTCGAGCAGTTGCCAGCGGTGGCGCCACCGGTTCAAGCCCCGCTGGCGACGGCGAGCGAGCAGGCGCGGCCTGACGTCCGTCAGGCGCGCCACATCTGGATCACGCGGCGCCAGCCCTTCATGCATAACCTGTTGCCGCGGCTTGGTTTCATCGATGGTGAGGCGTGCGCCCGCCACTGGTTCGAGGGCCACGCCGAACGCGCTCAAGACCAACATGATCAAGACCACCGGCTGGTCGCCGAAGGGGGAGCGGCTGATCGACCACGCCCCGTTCGGCCACTGGAACACTGCCGGGGCTCCGCCCGTTCGGCGCTGAAATCTGTCCACCGGACAGATTTCCGGGCGCGCCTCACCCTTCATCGCCGCCCTGCGCCACGACCGGCTGGACGCGCCCTGGGTGGTCGGCGGCGCCATGAACCGCATTCGCCATTGGGCTCGGACCAATGGCGTCGCAATGGCTCATTGTTCGACCTCTACGTCGAGACCCAGCTCGTCCCGACCCTGCAGCCGGGCGACGTGTTCGGCCCACTCACTCGGACCGGTGGCGTTCGGGGCCTCACTCCTCGACAACCTCGCCGCCCACCACAGCCCCACCGCCGCAGCAGCCATGAAGAGGGCCGGCGCGTGGTTCGTTTTCGGGGAAAGCCGTCCACTGGACGCCTTTCTGATCCCTCAAACTCCTGCCCCCCTACAGCCCCGACCTGAACCCGATCGAGATCAATCGCGGGCTCTCTCGAACCCGTGGCGTTCGCCCGCTCATATTCGCCAAGCTCAAGGCCCTCATCCGACGCGCCGCAGCACGAACCTACGACGACCTCTGGCGCGCCGTCGGCCACGTCTGCGACCTCTTCACCGACGAGGAATGCTACAACCACTTCAAGGCCGCCGGATACGAAACCAATTGAGCGCAACACGCTCTAAG
>PUNI01000614.1 GCA_003551745.1 Paracoccaceae bacterium
CGCGGCGCGGGCGGCCAGCGTCCACTGGGCGACGGCGGCGACATGATCGCCGGCCGCCTGGTGGTGCCAGGCCAGACGCTCGGGCTGGGCGAGGCCATCGGCGACGGCGATGATCTGTGCGATCCGGCGGTGCAGGGCGATGCGGTCCGCGGGTGCGAGCATCGCATAGGCGGCTTCCTGCAGCAGCGCATGCCGGAAGTGCAGGCGGCGGCGGCCCTGCGCCGCCTCCTCCACCAGCACGCCGGCGGTGAGCAGTTCCGACAGCGCCGCGTCGAAGGCGGGCGCCTGCCAGTCCACGGTCTGCGCCATAACCTCGGCGGCGGCCTGCGGGCCGATCACCGAGGTGGCCAGCAGCAGCGCCCGCGCCGGGGGCGAGAGCGAGTCGACGCGCGTGGCGATTACCTCCTGCACGGTATCGGGCAGGCAGTCGGGCGCCTCGGAGCCGGCGGCCACCGCCAGCGACATCTCCTCCAGAAAGAACGGGTTTCCGGCCGCGCGGTCGACCAGCGCCGCGGCGTCGCGGGGGCTGAGCCGCTCGGGCCCCAGCTTCGACTGGACGAGATCGAGGCTGTCACGGCGCTCCAGGGGATGCAGCCAGAGCGCGCTCGCCATCAGACCCTCTCCCGGGTCGGGGGCGGGCCGGGTGGTGGCGATCAGCAGCACCGGGACGCCGTCGAGGCTGCGCGACAGATGGGCCAG
The DNA here is from genome assembly GCA_003551745.1 of Paracoccaceae bacterium. Taxonomy (GTDB): domain Bacteria; phylum Pseudomonadota; class Alphaproteobacteria; order Rhodobacterales; family Rhodobacteraceae; genus Rhodobaculum. The sequence goes on from PUNI01000614.1 coordinate 700, forward strand.
CGCCTCGCGGGAGCTGGCGTCCATCCAGTGCATGTCCTCGAAGGCGAGGATGGCGCCACCCTGCCCCGCGAAGCGGCCAGCCAGCGCGCGCAGGAGGCCAAAGCTCCGCTGGCGGCGCATGTGGGGGGAAAGCGCGGAGAGAAGCGCCGGCTGCGGCGCGCCCGGATCGAGGATGTCCTGCCACAGCGCACGGTCCACCGGATCCTCGGGCCAGGACGCGGACGGGCCCTCCGCCAGGGCGGGGAGCATCTCGTGGCAGAAGGCGCCCATCACCCCCAGCGGCGTGTTCGCCGTGCGCGGATCGCAGCGCAGGATCAACCCGCGGCGGCCCTCGCGCTCGGCGAGGCGGAGGAACTCGGCAAGCAGGCGCGACTTGCCGATGCCGGCCTCGCCAGACAGCACCACGGCCTCGCCGCGGCCACGGCCGGCGCGGGCCAGACAGTCGCGCAGAAAGACCATCTCGGCGCGGCGGCCGAGGAAGCGGGCAAAGCCCACCGTCACCGGCGGGGCGGCCGGACCGTCGCGAGATTGGGCGAGCGCCGCAAGGTCGAGCCGACCGTCGGCGCCGACCTGCCGGCGCAGCGCACCCCCAAGATGCGACGCAGCGCGGCTCGACAACACGGCCTCGCCGCAGCATGCCGCATCGGCCTGCGTCAGTGCCGCCTGCACGACATGGTGGGGCAGCCCGCGGAAGGATGCTTCGGGGCGGTCGGCGAGGATCGGAAAGCGCCCGCACTCCACCCCGAAGCCAAGGCCGAGGCCGGCGCGACGCAGCCGGGCGGCCTCGGGACAGCCGGCCAGCGCCGCGGCGCAGTCGAGCGCATGACGGGTGCCCTTCTCGAGCCCGCGGGCGGCGCCAAACAGCGCGGTGAAACCATCGGGCATCGCGTGCAGGACGAGCCCGCCATGGCCCTCCACCAACCCGATGGCGGCATCGAGGAACGCCCCGCGGGGATCGTCGCCCGCCTCCGCCTCCTCTACCGGTTCGGTGGCGAGCTGCCGCAGGCGACAGGCCAGAACCGTGGCAACCCGGCGCTCCTCGAAACCGGCAGCGGGCAGCTCGGGCGGGGCGCTGCATGCGGGTGCGGGCGCAGCGGCCTCCGCCATGCCGGGCACCGCCATGTCCGGGGTCGCCCTGCCCCGCCCGGCGATGTGCTGCCCGTCCATGTCTCGGGCGGCCATGTCCCGGGCAGACGATGTCGCCTCCGGTGTCGGCGCAGCATCGCGCACCGGTGCGACGAAACGGAACCCCTGCCCGTGGTAGGTGCGGATCAGGCGCTGTTCGCGGCCATCGTCACCGACAGCCCGCCGGATCTGGCGGATCGTCGATTGCAGCACGCCCTCCGAAATGCAGGGGGGCCAGAAGGCCTCGAGCAGCTCGTCCTTCGGCACCATGCGGTCGCGGTTCTCCAGCAGATGCAGCAAGACGGAGAAGGCCTTTGGCGGGATCGTTACCTGGCGAAGCCCCCGGCTGAGTTCCCGGCGGCCTGCATCGAGGCAGAAGGAATCGAAGCAATAGCGCACTGGAAATCCGGCAAGCCGCCCCTCGTGGAAATCTTTCCTTCAAAGCCCCGCAATGCGGCCCGGAATGGCGGGCAAACCCTGCCACCGGCTGCGGACATGGTGACCGCTCGACCGCCCTCTGTCTACAACCCTGCGTAGTCCCGTTCCCGGGCGCGGCGACTGCGGCGCTGGGGCCTCAGCCCCCGGCATCCGCCGGCAGGCGCATCCCGGCCCGCACGGCGTGCTCGCAGGCCGCCGCGAGGGGCTTGCGGCCGCTGTAGTCTGACACCTTCAGCGGTGCGTGATAGACCACGTCCACCCGCCCCTGGCGGGGGGCGGCAAGCACCTTGAGAAGATGCGGCGCGAAGGGCATCGCACCCCACCAGCCGTAAAATCGGGGATCCGCGCCTTCCGGGGCGTGATAGGTCACGCTGACGGGCTGGACCGACAGCACCTGGGCCAGCCCGTGCTCGAAAAAGGCCGCGAGAAGGGTGGGCTTGAAGGCCAGAACGCGGCGGCCGTCGGTGGAAGTGCCCTCGGGAAAGACCATCAACCGGTGCCCGGCGCGCAGGCGCGCCTCCAGCATCAGCTTCTGGCGCGTCGCGTGGCGGCTGTCGCGGCTGATGAAGACGGTGCCGGTGGCACGC
>PUNI01000006.1 GCA_003551745.1 Paracoccaceae bacterium
CGCAATGGGCGCGGCCGACCGGACGTCCGGTGGGACTGGGACATTCGCCGGCGGCACGCCAGTTGCAGGGCCGGCCCCGGGGGGGCGGCCCTGCGCCGTGTCAGAGCTGGACGCCCTTTGTCAGGGCGCCGTCGATCACAAGGTTGGTGCCGGTGGTGAAGCTGGAGGCGGGGCTGGCGAGGAAGACGATGCCGCGGGCGACCTCGTCGGGTCTGGCCATGCGGCCGGTGGGGTTGAGCGAGAGGGCTTCGGCAAACAGTTCGGGGTTGCCGGTCTCGATCTGCTGCCAGATGCCGCCCTCGAAATAGGTATTGCCGGGCGAGACGGTGTTGGCGCGGATGCCCTTGCCCGCGAGCTTGTAGGCCAATCCTTGGGCATAGTGCACCAGCGCCGCCTTGAACGCGCCATAGGCGGGGCCGGTGAAGTCGATCTCGCGCCCCGAGACGGAGGAGACGAGGGTGATGGAGGCCGCATCCGAGGCCTCGAGCATGGGCATGGCGGCGTTCACGAGGCGGACGGAATGCATCATGTCGGTGGCGAAACCGGCCTGCCAGGCGGCCTCGTCATCGCTGACCGCCAGGGCCGAAACATTGGCGATGAGGATGTCGATGCCGCCGAGGTCCTTGGCCGATTGCGCCACCCAAGCTTCGAGGGCTGCTTTGTCGGACACGTCCACCGCCGCGCCGAAGGCGGTGCCGCCGGCGGCGCGCAGGGCGGTGACGGTGGCGTCCACATCCGCTTGTGTGCGGGCGCAGATCGATACCGACGCGCCCTCGGCCACGAGGATGTCGGCGCAGGACCGCCCGATGCCCTTGGTGCCGCCGGTGATGAGGGCGCGGCGGCCCTTGAGTCCCAGATCCATGTCTCTGCCCCCTTTACTTGACGTATTTCTTCTCGATCGCGGCGGCGAGCGTGTATTTTGGGTCGACCATGTTCCCCAGCCGCACCTTGCCGCACATCGTCAGCAGCAGATAGGCGTCGCTTTCGGACTGTCCCGTCTCGGCCGCGACCCAGCGCACCAGCTCGCGGTAGGCGATGCGCACCGCGTCCTCCATGGGCCGGGCCGAGCCGATGAAGGCCATGCGGTCCTCGGTCTCCAGCTGCGGCCAGGCGTTGCCGTGGCCCTTGATGAGGTCGATCTGGATTTCCACCGTGGCGGGGATCTCCAGCGCCACGCCGCACAGCTCGCCGTCGCCCTGGATGGCGTGGCAGTCGCCCAGATAGAGGTAGCCGCCCGGCGTGTTCACCGGCAGATAGACGATCGCGCCGGGGGCCATGTCGGGCAGGTCCATGTTGCCGCCGTAATAGTCGGGCTGCAGCGAGGAGATCGCCTCGATCTCCGGCGCGGTGCCGATGGTGCCGATGAAGGGCTCGTAGGGCAGCACGACGCCGTCCGACCAGTGCACGCCGGCCTCGTCCACCACGATCTTCTTGACCCGTTCGGGCAGCGGCGGGTTCAGCATCGCGGTGTTGCCGGTGCTGACCAGACCGCCGAATTCGGGGATCAGGCAGGTGGTGCCCACCGGCTGCGGCCCGCGCGGGGTGATCGAGATGATCTTCACCGCCAGCGCGTCGCCCTTCTCGGCGCCACGCACGAAGATCGGGCCGGTCTGGGGGTTGAGGTAGGGGAAGTTCAGAACCTCGGTGGGCTTGTCGGATTCGCTGGTGACCTTGCCTTCGAAGGCGTCATGGGTCTCCACCGTGACCACCGCGCCGGGCTCCACCTCCAGCACGGGATCGGCATAGGGGCCGTAGACATAGTGAAACTGCCCCTGATCCGCGATGGTGAGGCTGTGCCGCGCGCCGGGCTGGCCCTTCGCCACGCCCTTGCGCCCCATGATCGATTGCGATGTCCAGTCCATGGCCTGTCCTTTCCTTGCCTGGTTGCCGTCCGCGCCCGCCTCAGATCGTCAGATATTGGCGGACATGGTCGCGCGAGGTGATCTCGTCATTGCCCAGGGCGGCGGTGATGCGCCCCTTCTCCATCACATAGCCGCGGTCGGCCAGCGACACGATCAGGTCGAGGTTCTGTTCGACCAGCAGCACCGCCACGCCAGTTTCGCGGTTCAGTGCCCGCACATTGCGGGCGATGTCCTTGATGATCGAGGGCTGGATGCCCTCGGAGGGTTCATCGAGCACCATCAGCCGCGGGTCGCCGATCATCGCCCGGCCAATGGCGAGCTGCTGCTGCTGGCCGCCCGACAGGGTGCCCGCCCGCTGCCGGGCGCGTTCCTTAAGGATGGGGAAATATCCGTGGATGCGGTCATAGTCGGGGCGCGCCCGGCCCCGGCCGGCGACCTCGCCCACCATCAGGTTCTCGCGCACGGTCAGTTCGGGGAACACGTCGCGGCCCTGGGGGATGTAGCCGATGCCGAGCCGGGCGCGCCGGTCGGCCGACAGCGCCGTGACATCCGTGCCCGCCAGCCGGATGCTGCCGCCCTGGGGCCGCAGAAGCCCCGCCAGCGTGCGCATCAGCGTGGTCTTGCCCACCCCGTTGCGGCCGATCACGGCGACGATCTCGCCCGCGGCGATCTCCAGATCCACGCCCTGCAGCACGGTCTCGGCGCCGTAGCCCCCGGTCAGCCCCGCGACCTTCAGCAATGCCTCAGTCATCGGCGGTCCCTAGATAGATTTCCTGCACCCCCGGATGGGCGGTGATCTCGGCGATGGAGCCCTCGGCGAAGATCGCGCCCATGTGCAGGACCGTCACGCTACGCGAGATCTGCTCGACGAAGGCCATGTCGTGTTCGACCGCGAGGATGGTCATGCCCCGGCCGTTGAGCTCGAACAGCATCTCGCCGGTCTTGCGCGTCTCGTCGGGGGACATGCCGGCGGTGGGCTCGTCGAG
>PUNI01000146.1 GCA_003551745.1 Paracoccaceae bacterium
CACCCGCCCGGTTTCCATCAGGTGATCGGCCAGCCGCAATCCGAGCTGCGCGGCCGTCAGTGTCGGCGCGGCCTGCGACGAGGTCGGCAGCACCGCCGTCGAGACCACATGAAGGTTGGGGGTACAAAAGCAGGTTCCGCGATGATCCACCACCCCGTCGCCGGGACGGGCGGCCATGCGCACCGTGCCGATCTGGTGATTGCCGTGCTTTGCGGCGGCGAGGACGGCCTGCGTGCGCTCGGGCGCCGGCACGCGGTAGTCGAGCGCGCCGAGCCCCTCGGCGGCGAGCCAGTCGCCGAGATCCTCATGCGCACGCACCACGTTCTCGGCGTCGCGTTCGCCAAAGCGCAGATCGATGCGCAGCCGGCGCTGGCCGGTCGCGTCGCGGCGATCGGACAGGGTCAGCCGGCTTTCGGGATCGGGAAGATGCTCGCCCTGGTATTCCAGCCCGTAGCGATGCCGCCCGTTGCGCAGGAAGAATCCCGGTATCCGCCGGCGCGCGCCGTAGCGCTGCCACAGGAAACGCGGCACCGCGGTGACCGTGCTGACGGGGTCGGTGAGCAGGTTGCGAAAATGCGGGCCGCGGCGATAGGGCGGCAGGCCGAGATGCTTGAGCCGGATCGGCTCGGGGATCAGGCGGCGCCCGAGCGCGGGCAGCGACAGCGCGAGATACGCCGCCGAGAGCGCACCGGAGCCGTGTTCGGCCGCCCCGATCGGCGGCACGATGGGCCAGAAGGCGATATTGGCCAGCTCCCGCTGCCGCTGCAGCGCCGCGTCCGGCGCGAAACGCCGCCGCGCATGGCCGTCGCCATCGGCGAAGAAGGTGAGCGCGCGCTCGATCTCGTCCCCGGCGAGCCGGATATCGGCGATCTGGCCGTTCAGATGCCCCATGTAGAAGCGCCCCAGCGGCCCGTCCGCGCCGCCGAAACGGCGCGGCTGCGCCGTCTGCGCGTTGAGCAGCAGCTGTGTCACCGCGTTGCCGCCGCCGGCGAGGATCACCTCGCGCACCGGCAGCCGCGCCCCTGCCCCATCATGCCACAGCTCGAGCGCCGCCACCCGGTCATCATCGCCGTGCTCAAAACCGCACACCGTCACGCCGAGCGCCACATGCAGATCGCGGTGGCGCGCCAGCGTGCGCGCATGCAGCTTGTCGGTGCGCGGCGTGCCGCTCCAGCGCTCGAGGCTGTCGACGCTGAAGGCGGTGTCGCGGATCGCGATCGCATCGGAACCCTTGCGAAACTCCGCCGGACCCGCCCCGAGCAGCATGCAGGCCGCGCCGAGCCACGGGTCGAGATCGCTCCCCCCGATCGGCCAGCCTGTCAGCCCGAGCCAGGGGCGCGGCTCGAAATCGATCGCATCATAAGGTAGGCAGCGCCCGCCCCACAGCGCCCCCGTTCCCCCGAGTCGGCGCGCGACGGTCATCGACGGGGCGTGATGGGTCTGCGTATCGACGCAGTCGGCATCGGCCAGCGCTTGGGCTGCCGCATTACACCGCCGCTGGCCGCTTTCGAGCACCAGCACCCGGCGCCCGCCCTCCACCAGCCGCAGCGCCGTCACCAGCCCGAGCGGCCCCGCCCCGACCACGACCACATCCGCATCGAGCGCGCACAGCGTCGCGATATCGGCATGGGTGTGAATCACCGGCCCGTGCCGCCGAGGGCGATACCGGCGGAGCCGGAACGCGTTGAAGGGACGGAGAGGGGCATGGGTATGGCACCGTGCTGCACGAGAAAGGTGTTAACTAAATATGATGTGCCATCCCGGCGCGGGCACCGCAAGTGGCGCGGTGCTCAAATGTTTCGCATGCGAAACATCGCCCTTAGCGCCGTTCCCTGAGCCAGGCCGTGAGCCGTTCGCGCAGCGCGTTGTCCACCTTCGGCCCCGAGATGGTGAGCCGGGGCTTGAGATAGCCGCCGGTGACCTCGAGGAAGACGCCGGGGCGGATCTCCTGCGCGCCCTCGGGCGGCGTGGGCGGGCCGGCTGATGATTTCGCGGCCGGGTTCGGGGCTGGGGCGAGGGCGCGGCTGAGCAGGGCCGCCTCGGCGGCGACATCGGCCGGGGCGGCCTTGCGCAGCCGGTCGCGCAGCGTCGGCCCCAGCGCCGGGTCGGCGTTGAGCGCCTTCGCCAGCCGCAGCCCCAGCCGCTCCGGGATCGCCGCGGGAAAGCGCAGCGCCCCGTCGAGCGCGTCATGCACCGCCATGAAGGCGCCGATCTTGGAGCGGCGCGGGCGCGAGGCCGCCGAGAACAGTCCGCGCAGCGCCGCCTGCCGGTCCGCATAGACCCCGGCCTCGGCGGCGCGCACCACGATGCGCGCGCGCTCATAGTAGGACAGGCCGAGCCGGATCTCGTTCTCCTCGACCATCGCCTGGTAGGCCTCCGACGCCTCGGCCGGACGGCGCAGGAGTGCGAGCACGGTGGCGAACTCCTCCGCGCCGGTCTCGTCGTGCAGCCGGCGCAACGCCGCAAGCCGGCGCCAGCCCGAGATCAGCCCGTAGCCCTGCGCGAGTTCGACGACCTCGATGGGTGTCTGCTGGCCGCGCGCGCGGATGCTCGCGATCAGGTCGGCGAGCGCGTCCTCATCCACCGCGATGCGGTCGCGCACGAGATGATCGGCGCGCACCGCGTCGAGCGGCAATGCCTGCACCAGCCGGCCCTCGGCGCGCGCGCGGGTGAAGGCCTCGGTCATCTCGCTCAGCGCCGCGGCGGCGGAGCTGTCGCCGCTGACCTGGGCGATCGGGACGCGGCTACCGGGGGCGGCCTTGATCTCGGGCGCGCCGGGCAGGGGGGTCGGGTCGAGGCGCTTGCGCTTGGCCATGGCTCAGTCTCCTTGCGCCGCCATCCTGGCGCG